>PAZA01000040.1 GCA_002715375.1 Halobacteriovoraceae bacterium | reverse complement strand
ATTTTAATGTTAAAGTTTTTATTTTGAATGGTTTAATAGAATGTCCTTGTTTACTTGCCGTAGGAATATACCGTTGGAGGAAAAATTACCGACCCTCAAAATATTTTGTTACAGCTTTTCTATGTGTATTGATTGGTATTTTTACGATTGGCCTCGTTACAATGGGTATTCTTCCGGATACTTTCTTTTTTCATAATGCAGCCCTTATAGGAAATGCTATCGAACTCATACTTCTTTCTATGGGTTTGGCAGACCGTTTTAACCTTATTCAAGAAGAAGCGAACATTCTCCAGAAAAATTATGCTACCCAACTGGAAGAAGAAGTTAAGCTAAAAACAAAGGAGTTAAATCTTGAAAAGGAGACATTGAGAGGGGTTTTAAAACAGACATCGGAACAGAAAAAATCAAGAGATCAACTCCTAGGAAACCTTACTCAAGGGTACCTGACATTTGGTAAAAATGGCGTTATCGACGAAGGAGCGACCAATATAACTGAGGAGCTCCTTGAAACTGGACTTAAAAATTCCATAATGGATGAGCTTAAAGTATGGGATGTCCTTTTTAAAGAAGAATCCCATAAACTTAATTTTAAAAAGTGGTTGGATAAAATATATGAAAATAAAATATCTTTTAAGGACTTAAAAGAGCTTGCACCTCAAAATTTTGATGGAAGCAAAGGAAAATTTATAAAGCTGGATTTTATGCCTATCTATCAAAAAGATTCAAAAATGATTGAAAAGGTTATTATGATTTCTTCTGATAAAACTCAAGAACTAAAACTTAAACAAAAAATTGAGGAAGATAAACAACAGGCCTATTTTATTAAATCCTGTCTTGAAAATCCCGTTGAGTTTGTTGATATTATGGATGATACTTTTTCCATTTTTGATACAGGCCCTAAATTGAGTGGAGAAGATAACTCGGAGCTTTTTAGAGTCTTTCATACATTAAAGGCCCGCTATGGTCAGTTTGGTTTAAAGAAAATTACCTATGTCATAGATAAAATTGAAACTTCAATTTATGAAAAAGACAGTGGGGCTTTTAAGCTCGAACTAGAAAACCTAAAAAGCATTATTGAAAAATTTGTTAAGGAAAATAGGTTAATTATAGAAGCGGCCAATAAGTTTTTAGTTGATGAAGGAAGTGCTGTCCAAGTTTCAGAGGTTATTGAAAAGGCCAAAGATTTTGAATTAAATGATAAATACTTAAACTTTTTGAGAGAAAACTATTTATTGTCGGATCTAAAAAATAAATTTGAAAGGTACCGACCCATTGTGGATCAATTAGCTGAAAAACAAGGAAAATCAGTTGAAATGCACATTAAAGGCGAAGAAGTTAGGGTAAATTCAAATCAATACTCCAACTTTATCAATGCCTCTATTCACCTCTTTCGAAATATGGTCGATCACGGTATCGAAGCGGAAGATGAAAGGATCGAAAAAACAAAAAGTCAGAAGGGATCTATTCATGTTGAGTTTAGTAAAAATGGTAATAGCTTTGTTATTATAATTAAAGACGATGGAGCGGGTATTGACCCTGAAAAAATTAAAAAAACTATTTTAGAAAAAGGATTAAAAAATTTATCGGATTTGGAAGGAAAAAATAACCAAGAACTTATTGACATGATATTTCTTCCTGGCTTTTCCACAAAAGATGAAGTTACAGAGTACTCTGGTCGTGGGGTCGGAATGGACGCTGTTAAAGAAGAAGTATTTAGACTTGGCGGAAAAATTGAAGTCTCGTCGGAAATGGATGAAGGGACTCAATTCAAAATTGAGTTACCTATTCTCACTTGAAAGAAAAGGAAAAAGATAAGTGTAAAAGGATTCCTATAACATTCTATGAAGGGATAAATAAACACTTTAAATTTTCCATGTATTTTTTTTAATAGAAGCTCGCCTTAATTAAAGAAAATCGGTGAAATTTTGTATGGTGGTTTTGCTTCTCCTTTTTTGTGTCCAAGGCCTATTTGTCACCCCTTATTTCCTACGAAAAAAAGATATAAACAGCTCCCTAGTCAAAAAAGTTGTCGCTGAAAACTTGGTAAAATTTGAAAAAGACTTTGCCCTAGAGCAAAAAGTTCTTCCCCATTACATCAAAAATGAATTCAACTCAATTTTAATGTTTTAAGTTATCTTTGGAGAGAAATTTTTTTAGAGAAGCTTACTCTTCGTGAGGAAAATACAATTAAATAGATAGAGGGTACTCTTTCAAAAGAGTGGGGACTCATATGAATTAGCGAACAAATATATCGTTAATTCCTCCTGAAGCTAATCCATCGCTTGTCGTCTTTTTGACAAAAGTTGATCCAGAGTCAGTTGAAATCCAAAGGTAGAGGTTTCCTGCGTAGATTACTTCATTAGAGTCTAAAAAAATAGCTTGACCACCATAGCCTAATAAAGCTTCGAAACTATTGAAGCTACTCCCTCCGTTACTTGTTGTAGACACTCCGCTAAAAGTACCAATATAGAGGAGGTTTTTAGAGTCCTTAAATATTTGGCCATCTACGTAGTTTCCTTTGAGACCATCAGATGTTGTTTTTCTTGAAAAACTTGAACCATTGTCAGTGGATATATGAAGGCCACCATCTACGTCGTTAACACCAGCATAAATATCCCCATTATCGTCTCCAAATACACTGAGGACAAGGTTGTCACTTAAGCCCTGAGCGGTGGTTTTATTTGAAAAGCTTGTTCCTCCGTTGGTTGAAATAGAAACTCCTCCAGTCGTGGCCAAAAAAATATGGCCACTGCTGTTAACAGAAACATCTCTGACCGAGTTACTTCCTAAACCATCTGATACACCTTTATTAGTAAAGCTTTCCCCACCATTAGAAGTTATGGAAAGGCCCCCACTGGTTGCTAAATAAATCTTTCCATTACTATCTGCGATTATTCTATTGACCGCAGTCCCTGCAAGGCCATCTGATGACGTTTTGTTTGTAAAACTTGCACCTCCATCTGTTGAAATAGACAATCCTCCAGTTGTTCCTGCGTAAATGACGTTGTCATTATCCACATATATAGAGCGAATATAATTATTTCCAAGCCCATGGGCCGTAGTTTTATTTTCAAAGGTGGAGCCTCCATCCTTTGAAATGGAAAGACCTCCTTGAAGGGCGATATAAATCCATCCATTGTCTTGTTTTACCCCTTTCCAAATAATTTCGCTGTTATTAGGCTTCATTTCTCCACAAGAAAAAAGAAACAGAAAGATAAGAGGAAGTATGTGAAACTTAAATAATTTCATTTAAAAAGGTTCTCCCATTAATTAATTTTGGGTTAGTGCGCTTAGAGGAAAACTAAGCCCAAAGGAAAATTCAATATCTTTCACGGCAGAATACGTATTGGTAGGGAGTTCAAGTCCATCAACTTCATGATAAACGATATATCTAAAGTCATAATTAAATTGTAAGAAGGACCATATTTTATAACCTATTCCGAAACCGGCACCGCTTCCTTTCATTTGATCATCTATATCTCCAAGTCCAACATTACCATCCACTTTTATTAATTTATTGGAGGAAAGATAATAAGTGAAACGATAGACTAGGTTATTATTAATAAAGGAAAGGAAAACCCCAATATTATATTTGTGCAGGGTCTCTTCAAGTTCGTACCGAATACTTTTTTCTTTTCCAAAATAACCTTCAGCTCCAAAGGATAAGCTTCCTTCGGATAAGGCCAATCTTAAACCACCCGTTATATCTGTTACTTTACTTGAGTAATTAGCTCCGTTAGCTGTAAATGAGCTTGTCCCTAGTATTTGGCCTCCTGCAAAGGGTTCAATATGGATGTTTTGTGAAAAGACCTCTAGGGGGAAAAGGATATTGAAAAGAAAAAAAATGANTTTAATAAAAAACATTTTAAAGGCNTTCTCTTTTAAAGTTTTTTGCCACCTCTATCACACATAATGAAANTTAATTGTAGCTAANTCTCTTCTAAAANAAATATTTAGTTGATAAGTAAGAACAAAAACTATCTAACACTTAACAAACTTTTCTAGTAGAGAGCACTAGGTATTGTGTCAGAGTATGTATCTTGAGAAGTTAATGTTCCGTCACTGGCCATATCAAAAACGAGCCAATACTTTTCCGTGGCCGTAGTAGAAGCCTTCCATTCTCTGATAAAGGATCCATCTTTGTAGACGCGAACAATTGCATTTGAATCTTTAAAATCACCAGTACTTGAATACTTATTGACAAAATAACTATAAGTTCCATTGTAGTCAGTGGAGCCAGACAAAAATCGGACAGTGATTGTCTCAGGGCCGTATTGGTATGTGTCATCTCTATCGAGGTAGGCATGAGGTGGGTCGGCCCTATCTTCGTCTCCTCTATTGCTCAGATACACGAGAGTCCTAGAAGAGGAAGTCGTTGGAACGTATAAATATGAGTCAAGGTCTCGTGGAGTCTCCCCCCAGGTGAGAACAATAGTGATAACATTAGAGGAGAGATTACTGTTTAAAAGAGAAACACTGTAGTTAGAATCAACTTTACTTTCTACGGATAACTCGAGAGATTGAACGGAGTAATCATCATGAGTAAAAGTAAATGTCCGGGTTCCTGGCAAAAGTTCTGAAAAAGAAAAGTTACCAGAGTTGTCACTAGTTGTATTCAAATTATCAATATTTTCCGTAATTACAACTCCAGAAATAACATTCCCATTTGCACCATCTTTTATAGTTCCACTGATAGAACCTCTGCTGACATAATGAACTTCAGATTTTCCGCAGCTCCAAAAAAAAGAGCTCGCGATTGACAAGAGGAAAAGGATAAAAAAGAGTTGAAGAGTTGATTTCATAAAAGGCTTATAAGATTTTTAATATTAATTCTTAAATGTTGTCATATTTAAAACTAAATTTAAATACATAGAGAAATTTTAAGATAGTTGAAAAAAAAGAGTTTAAAATAACTCTTATTTGTTACCTTAGTATAACAGTTAAATTAAAAACTTTATACTGAGATTTAGGATGGAGATTGCTATTTAGAGAAGTAAGTTTTTTTTAAATTAACTTTTGCCTTATCCGAAAAACATTTAAACGTTTAAAGATTAAAAATAAAGAACTAGAAGGCGTTTATATGGACTATGTAAAAATACTATTAGTAGATGATGATAAAGATATTTGTGAAATTTTGACTGGATATCTCGTTGATATTTTTGAAGAAATTGAAGTCACTTGCGTACATGATGGTGGGGAAGCCCTCCATAAAATAAATTTTAATACTTTTGATTTTATTTTTTTTGATCTAAAACTTCCGACAATTAATGGTGTTGACCTCATTAAGGCGACAAGAGAAAAATCAGAAGATGATGAAACCGAAATCTATGTTATTTCAGGGAATATAAATTTAATGGCAAAAAAATGTATTTCGGAGTTTCATATTAGAGGGGTTATTGAAAAACCTTTTACTTATGATGATATCATTGAAATGATTAGGGAGAGCAAAATCCGTAAGATAACCTCAGACTAGAGCATTTGAGATTCACGATAAAACCTTCCTTTAGTTTACTTTCCATTACTTTATATTAATCCGATTTAAAGTAAGTTACTCGGAAATATGATTTTTAAAAAGACCCTTGGCCTATAAGGATAATGAGGTAGTGTTCTCTACCCCCAAACCCAAAAATAGTAGATTTCATTCCAGCAACAGTTGTTATGGTTGTAAGGAGGACGGCCCTTACCACTTTTCAAAACGACTTTCCAATAAAATATATTTCCATGGTTCCAGCATTTTCCAAAATTTATATTTGAAATTAATGGTAAAAAAAATATCGCTTTTTATAAATTTTCTCAGGTTAATTCATATTAAGTTCGATAGATTCTGAATGAGCATTATAATTGATTGGGAGTGAAATAAAATGAAATATTTTTTTTTTATAGCTTTGATTATTTTAACTAAGAGCTCTTTTTCCCAAGTAAAAAAGAATTTTTATAAATGGGAAAAAATAGATAATCCAGAAGATTTCTTAATCGGTTACGAAACTAAATTTAAACACCTTCCTTTAAAGGGTAGATTAAAAAGGCTTCCATGGAGTGGTTATTATTGGGCCACATACAACGGAGGAATAGCTTATAGGTGGCAAAGTATAAATAGAAGCAAGAAGGATAGGGTAACTTACGATATTTTATCCCGTGAGAAAGCTTCCAAGCTTACCACTATACAGATTGCACTACTGTCACCTTCAGAAAAATGGGATTTGTATTTATCTGATTATAACTTTACTCTTACTAAAGCTGAAAAAGATAGAACAGGAGTCATGTCAGGGAAAAAGATACCAAAATGGTTTGGTCTTTGTCATGCATGGGCACCAGCGACTCTTCAATATACAAACCCAAAGCCTATAGATTTAAAAAACCATTTTGGACAAACGATTACTTTTGGGTCAAGTGATATAAAGGCACTCCTTACTTATAATTTACACCTACAGGGTCAAGACCCAAAAGATACTCTATTTATGGGTGGGCGTTGCAATGCTAACCTTCCCTTCCTTTTAAAGGCCTTCGCTGGTGGGTTGATATCAAAAGAGACCATGAATAACTTAATTCCCGATATGAAATGCCAGGATATGAACCCAGGAGCTATTCATCTTGCTCTAACTAATTTGATCGGTTTGAGACAGAAAGGTTTTATAATGGATAAAACCAGGACTGGAGAAGTATGGAACCAACCTGTTTGGTCTTATGAGTCTGTTATTGAAAAGGAAAAGGTAGTTAAAAGTATTAAAGATCTTATTAGTTTTAAAAAGTCACATGATATTTTATTACCTGAAAAAATTCTAACAGTTAGAACCAAGGTCGGTTGGATTAATGAACATGCTCCTAACTACTCTGGTAGAGATTTAGGAGGGGAAAGCCTCAAATTTGTTACCTACCGCTATTATCTTTACATTAATAAGTATGGACATATTGTTGGAGGAAGATGGCATTCTAAAAATAAAGAGAGACCTGACTTTTTCTGGAGGACGAAAAACCCTGGTTATAATGATTATATGAAATATTTAGCTCATTTTGAAGGAAGATCCTTTGAGAAAGTTGGGCATATGGACGCTAAAGCAAGGAAGAGAAGTCGAAAAGAACTTAAAAAGCTTTTTAAAAAGGCTACAAAGAAATTTATTCTTGCCAAGAGGTTTATTAAAAACTCAAAAGAAATCAATGGAAATAGAAAGAAATTTAAAAAATCCTACTCTAATAATTTAAAAAGTTACCTTCTAAAAAATATGAAATCTCTTAAAAAGAAGTTGAATAAAATGAGAGGGGACTATTTATAAATTAAAACTTTATTGAGAAGGTAGTAAGATTTTTTAAAAAAGGATTTTTAATGAAAACTTTTGTAATTTTCACTGCCTTTTTAGTACCATGACCCTTTTAGCAGAAAAACTTCAAATTAACTCTAGAGTCAAGAGCGCTCAAGATATTTGGAGGAATTGTCTTAAAAAATCCCTTAGGGTAGGGCATTCAGTTCCTTTTGTAAAAAATAATAGGAGGGGTAATAAATTGGCCGGTATTTTAGGCTTTCAAAAAAAAATTTGAAGGAGCTTATTTTCACCCCAAATGTGCACTTGATACACTTTATACTTGGCAGGGACAATGGACTATCGACTTTCTAAAGAAAAATATCCGTCCAAATAAAATTTTTCCCATTCCAAAAAATAAAAGTAAAGAAACTGTAATGTTCTTTTGGAGAAGTCCAATACCAACATTTAGTTATGGTGATTATAATTTAAGGGTTAAGTTAAAACCTGACGTGAAATTCCTCTTTGTTGGTGGTAAGAGGAACCCATGTCCTAAAATGAAAAATCGAAAAAACTCAGTTTTTGTTAGGTTTTCTAAAGGGTTTCCTGAATTAAGGGAGTATATTCTCTATAACGCTTCTGCAGTCGATTCCTGGAGCTATGGGACAAAAGACCATTATCAGGAGGCATTAACTTAATAGAAGCTCGCCTTATTTAAGATAAAGCGAGGTGTCTTGGCACGTATGTTGCGAAATGGGGGCGGTCCTAGAGGTTTTTTAGTTTAGACCTTGAGGTTTTGGTAAAATATTTGATTAATGAGTGGTCTGAGGAATAGAAAAAAGACGGTTTTTTTCCTTACCTTTCATTTTCCTATTTAGTTTAAATGACTAAGTTTATGAAATGTCTATTTGAAAAACCATAATGACATATTGTATCCTTAAGGTATGAATCAGCAAACAGAATCGCCAGAACAGTTTCAAAGTCATGTGTTTGAAAAAAAAATAAAAGTTGCTCCGTCAAAATTAAATGAGTTTTGGGAAAAGCTTAACTTCAGAGAAACTTTTGTTGATGCTCAAGTTTTTCCTTATAAAGTTGAGTTTGCAAGTGGTTTGAAAAACGGCACTTTTCAAGCTGGAGAACTAAATATTCATCATGGGCCTTTTTTGAGTGTCCATGGTTCTATTGGACAGGTTTCCGAAAAGTATCGTGATCTTAATTACTTTTATGGCTCTTATGCTTTGAGTTTCAGACTTGTTAGACCTACAAGACTCGAGTTTTTTAAGGAAGATGATGGTATACGATTAAAGCTTCACTCTTTTATTAAGCCTTGGTTTGCTCCATTTTGGAATTTGGGTAATAACTTTTTTTGGAGATTTTTTAATGTCCTTTGAAAGGGCTAACCGTATAAATTAGACGTTCAATGAATGACCTCTTTCACCCAGTTTGTTCGAGAACCGTCATTGTACTATTTAAATCTAATATGACTTCTTTCTTTTTGCCTTTAAAATAAGACCCTCTTATTTTAAACTTGAAGCCATGATAACAAGCCTGGCCATATTTAACAGTACCGCTTTTATAATTTATGGGCTCCTGTGTATCTTTACTAAGCACATGGTAAAAGAATTTAAAGAGTTTGGTTTAAGCAAGTATCGTGTCTTAACAGGTATATTAGAAATTTGTGGTGGTATAGGGTCCTTAATAGGCTATTTTTGGTTTCCTCATCTTTATATATTTTCCATTTTCGGCTTGACCCTCCTTATGTTACTTGGAGTTTATGCCAGAGTAAGAGTTGGACAACCTTGGCGAAAAAGTATCCAGGCCTTAATTTTCTTCTTTTTAAATGCTTTTCTTTTCTATCAATCAATTATTAAGGGTTTTTTCTTGTCCTAATTTAGCCTTGGCTGGTTTTAATCGATAAAAGGGTCGGGTAGGGTGTAGAAAAAAGGAGCTTTGTTTTTCCCAATCTTAAGTTTTTCATCGGGGCCACTGTTTTGGAGTTGGATAGGGCGTATCCTGGTCCATCTATTGTAAACCTAGTGGCCCTGAATATTAATTCCTTATTATCTGTGTGTAACATAATTTTAGGCATAACTCCTATAATACTTATACCTCTTTTTCTTCTTGAGTTATTGTTTTATACCGTTTCAGGTTTCAACGCAGTTTCCGCTAGAGTCTTTTATGCACTCGGTATTTTCTCTAGGACCATGGTCACCACATCCATCAGAGGATGCATTTGGAGAAAAAATTACAAATAATGTTGCAAATACAATTAATATTAGATTTTTTTTCATACCGTCTCCTTTAAATAGAATTATATCATTTTGCATTACAGAGGATTATTTTTTTAATTTTTTTATGTTCGAAATGATCTAGACGATTTTTCGACTTTCTGTAGACTGATGACAACTGGTATAGAAAAGTGTTAATTTTTTTTAACTTTTTTAAATTTTAAAAAAAGATCTTTGAAGTTCGAAAGTTTAATGAGCATTCAAAAAAAGAAAAGGGACTAAGTTTTTCCTGAAGAGGTGGTTTCATAAGTTTAGATTCTTTTTTATTTTTTAATTTATTTTTTTTACGTAGGGACTAATTTAAAAAAAATCTCTTCAATATCGCACTTTATATTACTATTTCCAGCTTCAATCAACAAGTCTTAGGTTTTTAAAATTAAACTTTGAACCATATTTTTTTCGTCATGACATTTATCCTCTAAATTATTTTTATTTATCCTTTAGGTAAGAGTTGTTTACTTTCTGTCTAGTTTTTTGAGTGATGAAGCTTAATAGCTACAAGTTTAATAGTTAGCCACTTCCCACTTCCCACTTCAGGCTTTGTTTCACATTGTGAAAGTCATCAACAATTTTTCTATAAGAAAACACTGTCGATCTATTGTTTATTAGGTGTTAATTCAATCAAAATTCACCTTTCTAGAATGAATTAAGTACACGGTTAGAAAAATTAGTAGTCAAGGAGAAAGTCTTTTTAGTTGAATAATAGTTGGGTTACCTTGACTTTAATACGATACTTAAGAACGGATATAGGGTTAAGGAAGCATAACTAAAGTTAATTTTTACTTAGGCAGATCCATTCATTAATTTTAAAAAACGTCGGTTCAATTTATAATAATCGATAAAAAGACTCTGTTTAAGTGGCTAGAGCATGTAACAGAAAAATAAAAACTTAAGGAAAATATAATGATTGAAAAAATATTTGATTTGACTATAGAAAACCTAAGCCAGTTTGCCTCCGAATTTGTGATTCCAAAAAAATTAAACAAAGAAGATCTAGAGACATTTATTCTTAAAGTAAACTCCCACAAACCCTTAATGATCACTTTAAAGGCGAACTTTGAACCATCTGTGTTGGGACTAAATTTTGATAAAGAAAAAGAGCTTTTTACGGTTGACCATAAGATGCAAAAAAATTAGTTAAAGGATCAACTCACTAGTAAGAAAGGCTTAAAATAAACATCAACACCATCAGAGTAGGAAGCTTTAATAAATTTTAAAGAATTAGAAAAACCAAATTGTTTTGTGAATTCATCAGAGAAAGTTTGCTTTACGACTCTTCTTAATTGCCATGGCTCATGAATGACATCACCTCTATACAAACCCTTCGGCCCAGACGTATAAAGAGAATACCTTTCAGTGAGCCAAGCATCTCTTTCACTAGACTCCTCCTTCTCACCTATTGAGGCATCTACTAAAAAGGAATCAGGGCTCTTAAAAGAAAAATTTTTGGTGAGTTTATTCGTATTCCTAACTTCTCCCTCCATCCTTCTTAGCCGATAGGGCAAGTTGAAAAATGTTGTTGCAATCCATTGGGCGAGTGGGTGATCCGTGTCCAAGGTGAAAAAATAAACCCCTTTTCTTCCTTTGTTTGTAACATAAGTCCTAAGGTTTAATTCCCATAAGGAGGCAAATGGAAGAGGTGGTAAATAAGGAAAACTTACATCTTTCATAATAAAAGGAACAATACTTAAATACCCCTCGCCATTATAGGTATCGGTCTCAAGACCATCTGGAAGAAATTTTTGTATCCTCTCTTTTTCACAACTAAAATGAAGGAAGAGAATATCTGACCAGTTTTGAGAAATAACCCATGATGTTTTAATAATAAAAGGCCTTGGAAAAAACAAAAATCAGTTGCCCTGAATATGTACCATTTTATTGTTTTTGAAAAAAAAATTGAGAAAAAAAAACTTCGACGAATCATAGACAAAAATTTAATTATCCCTTTTCATTACTATAAAAGAAATGTCTTACTCCCATTTGAAGACAAAACCCGTCTAACAAAGGAAAATAAAGCGTGAGAAACAGTATTTTTAAGGTTCATTGTGATGGAAAAAAATTGTGTAAGCTGCGGCCTTAGCTTTTCTTTTAGAAGAAAGTTTGAAAAAAACTGGGAAGAGGTTAAATACTGCAGCAAAAAATGTAGAAAAAATAAACTTCAAAACTCCGATAAAGAGCTTGAAGACTTCATTCTTGATTTTTCAAGAGGAAACTGTCCTCCTAGGGTCACTCAAGCAAGAACCATTTCAAGAACCTATTTTGGTATCTACTGGAAAAAATTCCATCAAAGAGTTTTAGCAGCAATAAGAAGGCTTTCTCATAGGAATATCCTCATAATTCATCCCTATAAAAAAGCCTTAAAACAGGATATTGTTTTTGAAATTCATAAAAAAGAGGTTTAGATTTTTTTTATTATTTTACCTAAAATAACGTAGGCTAAAATTAGAATAATGTTTAATTTTGGGAACCCTTAAAAAGTTGAGTGAATTGTGAAAAAAAAAATTAGTTATAATGAGCACAAAAAGTTTGAAGACGACAATATCTTTGTTTTTGGAACACCTTTCAACTTAGTCTCAGTTTACGATGACAGGCTATATGACCGAAGCGATGCTGATTTTATGAATACATCCATGCGAAACTACTTTAAAGAGAGGTTAACTGAATTACAATACGATTGGTTATCAGGGAATGTTTTGGGATCACCTTTGTATACCACAACTTTTATTTTTCCAAAAAATGGTATTTTAGGCGCCTCTCCCTTTGATATCACGAGATTTGAGAAAAGATGTGAAGATGATTATTTCGTTTTGACTCCAACACAGGTGGCTGCTTATTTGATTCGATATAAATGTGAAGAGGGGATATTAGAAAACTTAAAAGAATTAATCTCTTATCACCCCATTAACCTTGATAAATTAAAAGACCACTTAAACTCCGATAAAACTTTGGAACCTGTCTTTAATTCTATATATGTCCAACTTAAAAATTACCAAGCCAAGATTGTAAACTCAGATAAACTTATGAAAAAATCACGAATAGGACGCATCTTATAATTTTTTTATTTCCTTAATAGGATTTTGATCTAATTAACTAATATCGGTGAATTTTGGAATGATAGCGACAAAATGGGTGGGCATCCTAAAGAATCTTCTATAAAGGTAGAAATTTTTTTTGTAACATTCCATAAAAGAGGTTGTGGAAATCCTAGAAAGCAGACGTTTTGTTTTCTCTAATCTTTTGAATATTAATGAAGGCAAGAGAAGTTCTCTTCCTTATGGTAAGCTTTTTAAATATGAAAACTTCTATGCAATAACGATTTCTAATTATCCATGTTTATTCAGGTTTGAAATTTGTTTTTATTTTTTAAATCACAATAAATTATTCATAATTTTTTCATAGGAAAGGAAAGTATTTAAGAGGAAGAGACTCAATGCTTGCAAGCTTTGTTGCCATGGTTGTTTAATACGAAACCTCGTGTATATACCAAGAAACATTAATAATGCTAAGCCAGTAGTGGAAAAAATATAAAGATGAGGACTCCAAAAATAACCAATTAATGAACCAATTGCTCCACACACCTCTAAAATACCTGTCATTATACGGTATTTAATTAATCCAAATTCCTTGAATTCCTCTATCATGTGCTTCGTGAATATACGGAGGGTTCCGTAAATTAAAAAAACGATACTATTTAAAATGGTCAAACCTAAAATCATAAATTAAAGTTTAAATTAAGTGAAATATCTTTAAAAGCAACGGAGAAAAAATTATGCTTAGTTTAGTAAATATTTTGGAAGTTTTTAAGATTATAACTTTATCTTCTGTATTCTTTGTTTGGTTTATAAGATACGAAAACATAGTTGAAGAGTTTAAAAGCTATGGATACTCAAATAAACTTAGAGATTTGGTAGGGATTCTTAAAATATCATCTGTTATCCTCATACAAAACTCTAATCCATTAATTTTAAAATTGGGAAGTGCCATCTTAGGAGTTTTAATGTTAGCGGCTGTAATAACTCATATAAGAGTAAAGAACCCTATATTAGAAATGTTGCCTTCTTTTACATTGATGATTTTTTCTATTTTGTTTTTCATCCAATCTTAATAGAAGTTCGTCTTAACAAAAAAATAGGTAGAGTTTTGCATGGTTTTTGTGAATTGGGGGCGATCCTAAAGGGCTCTTCTATAAGAGTCGTAGGCTTTTTATGGAACATTCGATAAATAGGTTGTGGAGGGGATAGAAAAAATGTGCTTTGCTTTTCCTAAACTTCCTTGTGTTAGGTAAATCGTGCCACAGTAGGAATTAATTTTATTTTAGCCTGATTCAGGTACACAGGATTTTCCATCTTCACTTTTAGTGTAGGAGTCTTCACAAGTATCTACATTGCAATCACCTATAACACCTTCATTATAATCCCTAAGGCCACTCCCGTTAGGAACATTGCAAGGAATTACTTCTTCATCTCTTTCTGTTTTAATGGATCTAAGGATACCTTGCGCACCTTCACCTTCTTGTTCATTGAATAGTTCTTGCTTTAAAAGAAGCTCT
>PAZA01000039.1 GCA_002715375.1 Halobacteriovoraceae bacterium | reverse complement strand
ATGAAACCCTCAACTGAAAAAAATAAGACAACAAATAATCAAGTAAAGAAAGGAGAAAAAATAAAAATAAAAGATATTAAAAGTGATCCTTTAAAAAGTAAGAAAATAATTAATGGTCAGGTAACTTTTAAAAATTTGGATTCTACTCAACAAAAGGTTTTTCTGAATGGAAGGGAAATAAAAGTTGATGTTTTTGGGTCTTTTAATCTCCCACTTTTAGAAGAAAGTATTGTTAGAGTAGAAGAGATTGATCTTGCTAATTTTGTAACAACAGTAAAATTGACGAAAGAAAAGCCACGAATTGATATAGAAATACCAAAAATGAGGGAAGTTAGCTTTGGTTACTTAGTTACTTATGATGAATGCTTAGAAGGGAAGATATTTTTTGAAATATTTAAAGAAAAGAGAGAAGAAAGTTTACCGATAGATCCTCAGATGGGGATCGCTTTTCCTATGGATGGAGAATTAATACCCACCACCCATAAAATTAAGTACAGAAAAAAGGGAGAGAAAATATTAAGAAATGCAGAGTTCACATTTAAAATTGAAGATGATGTTGTTGATTTATGTAATATTATTTAAATAATAAAGAGGATAACTCTTGAAAAATCAAAACTGCATTAACTAAAACCATTATTACAATAACTAAATATGAAAAGAAATTAAATAATTTTGAATTAACGTAATCTCCCATTAATTCTTTATCATTACATAATTTTAATATAAAAATTAAAACAGCTGGAATTAAGATACCATTTATGATTTGTGACCAGATAAGAACTTTAAAAAGGTTTATTTGTGGAAATAAAATAAAAAGGGCACTAAAAAATACCAATGTTGTAAAAATAATAAAAAAGTTAGGGGCCTCTTTGAAGGATTTGTCTACACCGGATTCCCATCCCATTCCCTCACAAACATAATAACTCGTTGCCAATGGTAGAAGAGCAGCAGAAAAAATAGAGGCATTAAATAAGCCGATACCAAAAAGTATAGATGAATTAGCTCCAGCTAAAGGCTTTAATGCCATAGCAGCATCTTTAGCATCTTTTATGGAAACCCCATTTTTATGGAGAGTAGATGCGCAACAAATAATTATAAAAAGTGTCACGAGGGACATTAAGCAACACCCTGCAATCACATCAATTTTTGAATGTAGCAAATTTTTTACCGTGATACCCTTCTCTACCACAGCAGCTTGAATATAAAATTGCATCCATGGAGTAATCGATGTCCCGATAAGCCCGACAACAAGAGGGATATCAGAGGACTTTAAGGAATTAATATTTGGGAGAACCAGTGACTTAGCAACTTCCTCCCATGGAGGCGAAATAATAAATCCAGACACAATATAGGAAAGATATACACTACAACCAATTAGAAAAACTCTCTCTACTACTTTGTAATCACCTTTAAGAACTAATAACCAAACAAAAAAAGAGCTTATAGGGACAGAAATAAATTTTGAAATACCAAAAATTTCTCCAGCAGAAGCAATACCTGCAAACTCAGCCATTGTATTACCTAAATCAGCAATGATGAGAAGCAAGAGTAGGTAAAAGGTGGTTTTTAAACCAAACCGTTCTCTAATTAAGTCAGCTAACCCTTTTCCTGTTACAATTCCCATTCGAGCAGACATTTCTTGAACCATGATAAGCGCAATTGTAATGGGTATGAGCACCCATATAAGTCTTAAACCCGACTCAGCACCTACAAGTGAATATATTGCTATCCCGCCCGCATCATTATCAATATTTGCTGTAATTAAGCCGGGCCCAATTATGCTAAAAAGGAGAAGAATCTTGGGAATTAAACCAGATGGCTTCCTTTGACTTTTAATAAAGTATCCTTTGTTTCAACATTTAGTTGAGCAGCCAAGGTAAAATATCATCGACTGTTACAAGACCTAGTAAATGTCCCTTTTCATTTGTAATTGGGACGTTATTCATATTATATTTGCTCATATGTTGAGCTATTTCTTTCCAATGAGTTTGAGGTCGGAAGGTCATGGATTCATCTTTCTTTTTCATAAAATTGGATATTTTTTCATCATCACTTTGAGTTAATAATTTTTTTAGTGTACAGGTTCCAAGAAGTGACTCTTTATCATCAATAATAAAAATATCGTAAATGGTATCGTATTCTTCGTGATCCTTTTTAATCTTTTCTATGATTTGTGATTTGGAATTTAAAGGGGAAACAGTGAACATTTCAGTTGTCATTAAGCCACCAGCTACATTTGGTTTATATTCAAGTAGCTCGTTTATATCAATCTGAAATTCATTATCATTCAAGTTTGAAATGATTTCATCAGCTTTCTCTTCTTCTAATTCTTTTAAAATATCAACGGCTTCATCAGTACCTAGATTCTCAATTATTTTAGCTATTTTTTTTGGAGGTTTTTCTTTTATCAGTTGGGCTTGAAAATCAGGTTCAATTTCGGAAAGGGTTTCAGCTGCTAAATGTGTTCCAAGGTTATTAAAAATTTCATTTCTCCCAAAAGAGTCTAAATCTTCTAGGATATCAGCGAGATCGGCGGGATGTATCTGACTTAGTTGATCATTACTTAAGTTTAATTTCACATTTTGCGTGGCGTTTTTATTTGGGACCGTGTGAACAAACTTCCAATTAATCAGGGTTTCTTTATGAAGATAAGCAGAATTTTTATTGAATATTTTTATTATTGAATCGACAAATGGTTCAAACCCAAGTCTTCTTATAATACTTCTTAACCCTACAGCAACATTTGTAATCCTTAAAAAAGGACCGGATTTAATAAACTGAATATCATTGACTCTAACAACTTTTTTTCCGCTTGTGTCTACTATTTGCTTATCAAGTATGACTTTCCCTAAGCTTGGATAGTTTAGATTTTTTTTCCGGTAGGTTTCTTTTAATATATTAGTTTTTGGTTTTTTAATCTTTTTACAAAGTATTCCTTCATTTTGTTTAGTTGATTTTTTAACTACAACTTCTTTGGTGGAAAAGGTCTTAATATCCTGCCAATATATGGAGAAGATTTTTTTTCTTTTTTTTACTTGTATAGCAAAGATTTCAGGGTAGGGTTCTTCAAAATCGACGTAAACGTCATTTAGGACTCCAAGCTTGTGCCCTTCACTATTGAATATAGGAGTCCCTATTGTTGTAGAAAAATCAACTGTAACTTGAGGTAGTTTTTGAAAGACACTCATGTTACCTATTCTAATTTAAAAAAACATTTTTTTCTCTAAGCTGTAAAAATTTTAAGATTTCTGATGCTGTATCTTCAAGGGCCTTATTGGTAATATTAAAAGTAACCCATTTTTTATTTTTTCTATATAGGTCGTTCGCCCATTCTAATTCTTTTATTACATTTGAATTATCAGCATATTCCCCCTGGAAGCCGGACGCTTTCAAACGTTCTAAGCGTTTCTTTCTTATTTCCATTAATGTTTCGGGATTTATTGTAAGTGCAAAAATTTTTCTTTGATCAATTTCCTCAAGTTGTTCGGGGATTTTCGAGCCATAGACCAAAGGAACATTAGCAACTTTTTTTCCCAGTTGTGAAAGATAAACAGAAAGAGGTGTCTTTGAGGTTCTAGATATTCCAATTAAGACGATGTCAGCAAGGTGAATTGTATCTAAACATTTCCCGTCATCGTGGTTCAAGGTATATTCCATTGCCCTAACACGCTTAAAGTATTCATCATTTATTTCATATAGACTTCCTGGTTTTAAGTCAGGTTCTTGGTCTAATATGTTAGAAAATGTCGTCAGTGATGGACCTAAAAGGTCAATGGTGCGAATTGTATAGGTTCTTGCCAAAAGAGAAATTTTTTCCCTTAGTTTTTGGTTTACAATTGTATAAAGTATTAAATTATGATTTTTTGCTACCTGTTTAAAAATTGATTCAATTTGCTGATCGGTTCGAATATTTTTAAACCTTGTAAAGTAAGGGACAGCGCTTTTGAACTGGGCCATAATGGCCCTTGAAACAGCCGAAGCAGTCTCGCCTGTACCATCAGAGATAATAGCAATTTTAATCTTTTTTTTTGACGTTCCAAGTTCTTGCATAGGTCCTCATGTTTTTTTAATGAGGTTGGTTTTATTACTCAAGGGAGAATTGAGTCATTTTATTAACAGCTTCTTCTATATCAACAAGAGGGTTAAAAGTCTCTTTTCCAAGAACTTTTTTGAAAAAGGTTCTTTGAGATTTTGCAAGTTGCCTTGTGCTGATATTAATTCTCTCGATATATGAATCTTGGTTATCAAACTTACCTTCAATAAATTGTAGAGTTTCTTTGTATCCAATTGATTGAAGTGGTTTTTCATCTCCCTTGAAGCCTTGCCTAAGAATTAACTTAACCTCATCGATGAGACCTTGTTTTATCATTTGTTTAGTTCTTTTTTCAATAATAATTTGATGCTGCTCTTTAGGGACATCTAAGAAGGAGTGGAAAACTTTCCATTCTTGTTTGCCTCCATTTGAGAAGTCATAAGGATTTTCTGAGTCCAGTCTACTTTTTTCAGTTGATATAGGTGTTCCAGTAGTTTGGAAAAATTCAGTGGCCCTTATAATACGGTAACTATCATTTGGATGTAGGTTTTTATAAGAGTAAGGATCATTTTTTTTCAAAATTTCTAGAAAAGGACGAATCCCTTCTTTTTGAAAAAGAATTTCATTTTTTTCTTTTAGCTCATTTGAAATAGTTGGGCATTTGTACATTCCCTTTATAAGAGAACGTAGGTAAAAGCCACTTCCTCCAACCAAAATAGGGATAATATTGTTTTCGTGAAGTTTTTGAATAATGGGTATCGCTTTCTTATAATAATCTGAAGCATTCAAAGGGTTAGTTATAGAAGCTATATTAACCATGTGGTGAGGAAACTGGGCTAGCTCTTCAGTAGTAGGTTTTGCTGTCCCAATATTTAACTCATTATAAAATAAAAGAGAGTCAAAGTTGACGATGGCAAATGGAATATTCTTTTGTTTACCTTTTTGAAGAAGCTCTAAACTTACTTTTGTTTTTCCGGACGCAGTTGGACCTGAAATGATAATAACTTTTTTCAAGGTTTAGTTACCTCTTTTTTAATTGAAATAAACCCTCGAGGGTTTTTTGATCCAAAAGTTTGAAACTGCTCTTTTGAGAGGTGTTTTTTAGATTATTACACATTGCCAAAAAATCCTTTTCACTCAGTTCATAGGACGATGGGGGGAGGTTTTCAAGCAAAATCTTACGGTTTTCGTTAAAAAAGGAAGGGTTGTTACTTAAGTTATTAATTTTATTTTGATTTGTAAGAAAAGAAGCAGTTAATATCACAGCTTGAACTAGCTCTTTGTAGGGTAATAGTTCGAGAAATTGGGGGATAGACCTAAGAATAAGGGTGTCAGGTGCCAGGTATTCTAATTCAATTCCAAAATCTTCAAGTGATTGGAGTGTTTCTTTACTTAGTTTGGACTCCTGTACTGAAAATGGTTCACTAATAAGTAAGGGAGATTTTTCTTCATTTTTAAATGGAAATTTTTCTTTAAAAAAAAGAAGAGAGTAATCCAGAAAAAGTTGCTTTTTATCAATAATAAAAGACAAGCCTTCATCATTTTTGAAAAGAGAAAATAAGGGAGATAAGTTAAAGCAGATATTTTTATTTTCNGGGTTTATTTCTTCATTTGAGTATTGGTAATGGAAGTCCTCTTCAAAAGTTGATCCTGATTGATTTTGGTTTTGGTTTTGATTTTGATTTGATGGATAGTAATCTGTANATGAGCTATTATTGGCTATACTACTATTATCATTTAACTTTTGGTTTAGNGAAAAGGTTTCNTTTTTTAACTCTTGGGCCAGCCCCGAAGATATAAGTGAGTAAATCAGAGAGCTTTTTAAAAACTTTATTTGAGTTTTTCTTGGGTGGACATTAATGTCCATATGATTTTGGGGAAGCTTAATCTTAATAAGGTAGTGACCAGTTGTTCCTTCTGGCCACAAAAGAGACATTGTTCTTAATATCAAAGCATGGATGGTTTTGTCCGCAAAAAAACGGCCATTAGCGAAAAGAAATTGGCACTTATGAGCATTTCCTTTTGTAGATATTTTTGAAAAGAAAGCCTCTAAAGAATAGTTATCATAAGAAAACTCAAGTTTCTTAACTTCTTGGTTTGAGTTGCCTTTTTTAAAAAAAACTTTCTGGACTCTCTTCATATAATTTTCTGAGTCAACAGCATTATAAATTTCTTTATCTCCAGAGTCGAAAGATACTTTGAATGCTGTTTGAGGAGAGGATAGAAGAAATGATTGAATTGTCTTTCTTATAGCATTTTTTTCAGAGTTTTTGGACTTAATAAATTTAAGCCTAACAGGAGTGTTGTAAAATAGATCTTTAATCGAAAGAGTCGTGCCCTGCTTTTCATTTGATAATTGGTGATAAGTTTCTTGCTTAGATCCACTTATAGCAATCTTTCCACCCATTCCATTTTTTTTAGCCGTTTTGCAAAGCAGTCTTGAAATACTACTAATACTAGCAAGTGCTTCCCCTCTAAAGCCAAAGCTTGAAAGAGTATACAGATCATCAAGGCTGTTAATTTTTGAGGTTGCATGGCGGCAAAAAGCATAGGGTAGTTCTTCATAACTCATACCCTTACCATTATCTTTTATGCTTATGAGGTCTAATCCATTCTCAACAATATGGATTTCCACTTCAGTAGAGCCAGCATCAAGTGAGTTTTCAATCACTTCTTTAACGAGTGATGCTGGTCTTTCAATGACTTCACCTGCTTTTATCTGGTTAACTAAGAACTCAGGAAGGAGGTTTATTGAGCAAGGTTCATGGTCTGTAGATGAGTGGTTGTTGGTTCTCATGATGGGATGCTTTATAAAGTCTATTTGTTAGTCTCATGTATTACACTTTAGTCTCTATAAAACTTAACCTGATTTCGTCCACCTTTTTTTGCCTGGTAGACTGATTCATCTGCTCTTTTGAATAGGTCGGTTCCTGTTTTTACACCTTTTCTATAATCTGCAAGGCCAATTGAAGCAGTAACTGGCATTTCTTTACCTTCGTAAATAAATTGATGCTTTTCAATAAGAACCCTTAATCTTTCCGCAATTTCAAAAGAGTTTTTTATATTTGTTTTAGGCAACAAAATAACGAACTCTTCTCCCCCATAGCGAGCAAATATATCGAGTTCTCTTACCCCATTAGCTCTAATTAACTCTGCAAGCTCTTTTAAAACAAAATCACCAGCATCATGACCAAAATTGTCGTTAAGGTGTTTAAAGTGGTCTAAGTCAAAAATAATTAGTGATAAAGGGTGTCCAGTAGCTTTACAGTTGCTAATTTCGTTTTCTAGAGCTTTGTTAAAATAAGCTTTGTTAAAGCAACCCGTATGCTTATCCGTATTGGCTTCTTGCTTAAGTTTATCGTAAGTAAGCCTTTCGGGATCTCCCTTGGGTAAGTATTTTAGAGCAATACTTCCTATTTTAATCATGTCCCCTTTTTCAAGAGTGGTAGGCCCATTAATTTTTTTATTATTAACAAAGGTTCCATTTTTGGACCCTAAGTCTTCTATAACAGCTGTGCTTTCATCCATAACGATTTTGAAATGGTTTCTTGAAATTCCACCAAACTCAAGTTGGATTTGATTATTTGAATTTCTTCCAGCTGTGATTTCACTTTCTAAAAGGTCAAAAAGAGTTCCATTAAGGTCACCACCAACTATCAATAGGGCTGGAGGTTGGTTTTTGGCTTCGCTTTCGGCGCTTCCTAAAGCTGATTTAATGTCTTTAAGAACAATAGTTGAATCGTCGGCCATTGTAGTACCTTTGTCTAATCTGTTTTTTAAGTTAGAGTTTTAAGCTTGGCTTTTATGGTATCACTTGGCTTAGGGAGAACAAAGAGGATAGAACTTTCCTAGAAATAGTAAAGGATCTATCCTCAAAGCTTGTAATAAGGTAGAAGTTAGTTTTCCTCCTTCCCTAAAAGAGTTTTCGCGATGATCATGATCATAACTTCGTTCGTTCCTGCCCCAATTTCATTAAGTTTGTTATCTCTTAAAAATCTTTCAACAGGAAACTCTCTACTATAACCATAACCACCATGAAGCTGAATAGCATCAAGTGCAATTTTTGTTGCTATTTTAGGTATTGCAAGTTTTACCTGGGCAGCAACTAAAGGACCTTTTTTTCCTTGATCATATTCTTTTGCAACTGAATAGAGAAAGTGCTTCATCATTTCAGTTTCTGTCGCCATTTCTGAAATCATTTTTTGAATAAGCTGGAAATCACCAATTCTTTTTCCAAACTGTTTTCTTTCTTTGGCATATTTAACACATTGATCAACGCATGATCTCGCAATACCTAATGAAATTCCTGATATAGTGATACGCTCAATTTCAAGGTTTTTCATCATGTGGTAGGTAGAGTCGCCTTCATTTCCAACTCTTGCACTAAGTGGAACCCGACTTTTATCAAAAATCAGCTCTCCTGTAGGAGAAGCTCTCATGCCCATTTTGTGGATGGGTTTTCCGACAGTAAATTCATTGTTATTTTTATCTAAAATAAAAGTGGTAAGGTTCTTTTTTTCTGGACCAGTACGAGTATAGATATAGGCGATATCAGAGTATTGAGCATTGGTGATCCACATTTTTGTGCCATTAATTTCATATTCATCGCCAATTTGTTGGGCTTTGGTTTGAATACCTACTGCGTCTGAGCCATTTTCTGGTTCACTCATACCCATACAACCGATATGCTCCCCAGAAATTAACTTTGGAAGGTATTTTTGCTTTTGTTCTTCACTTCCATTTTGTTGGATATTGTTGACGCATAAGATGCTATGAGCAAGATAACTCAAGGTTGATGAAGCGCACACTGCACCAAATTCTTCCATAACTATAGTCGCAGCTGTTGCTCCTAAACCTGATCCACCATATTTAGGGTCTGCTGTAATGCCTAAGAGTCCGAGTTCTCCCATTTTTTTAAAAGCATTTATGTTAAAGGTTTCCTTTTCATCATGCTCTTGTGCGTAAGGAGCTAACTCGTTTTGCGCAAAGTCACGACAGACTTTCTGTAATTCCTTTTCTTCATCAGTAAAAAACCACATGGTTTAACCCTTTCTTAATTGACTTCGATTATTGAAATGCCCTGAATCTACCCTTCAACCCTAAGAATGACAACTTTACATCATTGAAACCCAAGGGGTAAAATTCTCTTTGGTAACGTCTTGTGAGGTATGAATTTTGTCATTGATGACGCCGGTACTTAGGGATGAAGACTCTATATTTCCTGGAGAGGGATGGTTTTTCTATTGGAAGACCTCTCCTGCTTTGTGGGAAGAAAAAATAAAGAGCTGTCTTTCAAGATATCTTATTTGCCCCATTTTTTGGGGGCATCATGTCACATCAGAAGGTAAGTTTGATTTTGGAGAAAGTATCCCAGAAGCGAATCTAAAAAGGTTGGTAGACCTCGCTCAAAGTCAGGCAAAAGAGGTTGTCTTTTTTTTGTCTTTGGGGCCAGCTCCTTTTTTACCTAATGGTGGAGTCCCTTCCTCTTTTTCAAGGTATTTTTAATTAAATGAAAGGTCATCGGTTTTGTGTGCAGTTGATTCTGATGGTCATGTAAATAAGATGGTTTCCTTTTTTGATCACCGTATATTTCATGCTTACTCTAACTTTATATCCACCATAGGCCATTACTTTGAGTCCAATGGAATAGAGGCGAATGTTTTTGGTATTGAAAGCTATTATTACGAAGAAGAGGAAATAAGAGATTATATGGAAGATTCCTCAAAGGTTTTTGAGGAAGCCTTTGTACGTTATTTAAATGAACCGACAAATAGGGAGAAGGTCGAGAAATTAAAAAAATCAGAAAGTGACCCTGAAAAAATAAGGGCCCTCGCTAAAGTCAACTTTTCCAATTCAATAAAAGAATTATATCTAGGTTTAGCTGAAGATGCTCTGGGAACTTTTTGGGAAGGTAAAATAAAATATGTATTTTTAGGAGGGGGGACAAAAGACGTAGTTTCTAGAATATTTGATATTGAGGAATCAGAAATTTATTCTAATCAGCTTTTTAAGAGCTTAAGCTTAAGAATGACGCCTTCATCTATCCTTTTGCCTTTTGGATTAAAGTCGAAACTTTTAAGGAAACAATTCTTAGATATTGTGGAAAATTGTCTTAATTTTCAAAATTTTGGCAAAAAATTATTTTGTGAAAAGGGAGAGTCTGTTTACTTGGCCCATCACTCATTTGAACTTTTCTGTGGTAAAGAGAGAAGTAATCCTTGGGAAAGAGTTAGTCTTTTGCCTTATATCGAGGGCGTTTACCCATCTACTTATGAAATAAAGAGCTTAGAGGATTTAAATTTCTCTGAAGACGTTGATTATAATCAAAAGGTTATTTTTGTTGAGGGAGAAGGACTCACACAAAAAATATTAAATTTAATTCTAAGAATATTTATGAATGGTGGGAATATTGTCTTAAATACCAAAAACCTTAATGATCAATGTAAAAAAAGGCTTGAGCTCTTTATTCTAGAAAATGGAATTGAGTCAGAAAAGACAAACTTTAAATGTTCTTTGGAATACATGTCATTGGGAGATGGCAAATTTATTATTTTGAATGGAGAGGAATTAGAGAAAAACTCTCAAAATCAGCTTTTATTTTTTTGGGAACGAATTTTAAATATTTTTGATTGTAAGCACCCAAGATTTAAAGGAGCCGAGGATTTACTCTTTTTTTGGAAATACCGTGAAACTCACTCTTTAGATTTAAATTTTGAAGAAATTCGAAGACTTTCGGTTTATAACCCCACTAGTTATAAGAAGAAAATGAAAGTTTATTTGGAAAAAAATTTCTCGCTTATTAAACTCCTTGATCAGGGGGATGTCCAGGTATCAACACAACCTTATCAAATCGAAATAAAGCTATCGCCAGGAGGTTTTCTCTCTTTGGACCTAGGGGTTTATTCTTAACTTTTTGGGAGTCGCAATGAATGAGCAAGAGGACATGGGTGTATCTCTATTAGAGGAAAATAAACTTTTTGTAGTTTATGATTATGAATCGGGCCAACAAGAAAACGACTCTGCAAGCGATGAGAAGGTATTTATTTTTCATTGCTTGAATAAGTTTGGTTATCTGGATAATTCGATCATTAAAGATAGCTTTGATAAAGTCGGTTATAAAATTGATACCAACTACTTAAGTAAAAACCTAATTGGACCTTTTTCAAATAAGTCAGAGTTAGAAACTTATCTTGGAAAATTATTTACCATTCAGGATTACAATGGAATTATCCTCCTTTCTTTAAAAGAGTTTAATGAAGTTTTAATTGGTGCAAGGGATATTCAAGAGACGAGGAAAAGCCTTTTTAAAAATGGAAAACTTTTACTTCCTTCCAAAAAAGATTCTTCGGGCAGGTCTTTTATGAGGAAAATTTTTGGCTAAGGGCTTTTTTAGAGAGGAGCCTCTCTTAAGGCATCCTCTTCATATATAATTGAAAAACGAAATGATTTAAGTTCCGAGCAAAACCTAGTGATTTTCTTTATTTTATTTTTTCACCCTATTTTCTTCAAATTTGGGGAGATCATAGTAAATTTAGGTCTTTTTTTTCAATGCGCTTGATCTCTTAGGCACAAGCTAGTAAGTCTGAATTTTAATTTGGTTCGGCTTTTTAAAGTTCTTGCTATAAATAAATTTTATTTCTAAGGATCAGTTTTGAAGGTAAAAAAAAGTCTCTTTTCTTTTTCTCTTGAAGAGATGAGAGATTATTTGACAGAGCATCAATTCTCTCGGTTTAGTGCAGACCAGATTTTTAATTGGGTCTACAAAAAGCTTGTTTTTGATCTAGACGGCTGGAGCAATGTGTCTAAGAAGATCAAAGAACACTTCTTAGAGCATATCGATTTGTCTTTGCCAAAGATTGTATGGAATGGCTTATCCGAGGATGGCACAAGAAAGTTTTTAACAAGATTTTCGGATGGTCAGACTGTGGAGAATGTTGCGATACCTGGGAAAGATAGATTAACAATTTGCCTTTCTTCACAAGTCGGTTGTGCGATTGGTTGTGTTTTTTGTCATACAGGCACTATGGGCCTAAAGAGGAACCTTGGAAGTGGCGAAATAATTGGTCAGTTTTTATCAATTACAAAATGGCTTAAGGAAAATGTTGGAGAAGATGTAAGGTTTACTAACGTTGTCTATATGGGACAGGGTGAGCCTCTTCATAATTTTGCAAATGTGAAGCAAGCAACCAAGCTGCTTTTAGAGGACAAGGGAATTGGTTTAGGACAGAGGAGGATTACCTTGTCTACTTCAGGACTAGTTCATCAAATTGAAAAACTTGGTGACTTTCCCCCTGTGAATATTGCGATTTCTTTGCATGCGTCGCATGATAATATTCGAACTGAATTAATGCCTATTAACAAAATATACGATTTAAAGAGGCTTTTTAGTGCAATCAAAAAGATTCCTCTTAAAGCTTATAGAAGGATTACCTACGAATATATCTTGATTGATGGTCTAAATGACCGGTTGGAAGATATTGAAGGCTTAGATTATTTACTTAATTCTAGAGAGTCAAAAATTAATATCATTCCTTTTAATGAGTATCCTGAGTCAGCTTTTAAAAGACCTTCACCAGAAAAGATTAGATGGTTTCAAAAAGAGCTCCTAGACAGGGGCTATATAACGACTGTTCGAGTTACGATGGGAAAAGACATCTTAGCTGCATGCGGACAGTTGAAAAGTGAATTAGAAAAGCCTAATCTCTGGAAAAAAGAACAAATAATGGCTTAGTAGCCCCCCTCAACAATTTTACGAAACTTCCTAATTGTGGGATTATCAAATGTGTCTATGCTCAACTTTTAGTGGGGGGTCGGTTCCGTGTCTGAGTCAAGAAATAGGGGTGTTATTGGTATTCTCCTAATGGTTTTTATTTTCTTTATAATCCTTATGATTTTTGCCTTTTATACAGTGAGTGCTTTTAAAAAGAGTAACTTTGACAACCAGTTTATCAACACTGGTAAAGAATCCATTGCTGTCGTTGAGTTGAGTGGTCCAATAAGTAATTCAAAAGATACAATTGAAAAACTGCATCAAGCTGAAAAGGATAAGAGATATAAGGCGGTTATTGTTAGGATTAATTCTCCTGGAGGTCCTGTTGCTCCTACCCAAGAAATTTATCAAGAAATAAGAAGAATTGATGAAAATGTTAAGCCGGTTTACACTAGCTTTGCCTCTATTGCCGCGAGTGGTGGTTACTATGTTGGAACTGCTGGCCGAAAGATATTTTCTAACCCAGGGACTTTAACGGGATCAATTGGGGTAATATCTCAGTTTGTTGATTTATCGAAATTACTCAAATCTGCAAAAATCAATCCTCATATAATTAAAGCTGGAAAATATAAGGACTTAGGTCAGCCAACAAGGTCTTTGACTAAGGAAGAAAAAACTATAATGAAAAAGCTCCTTAGCAATGTACACAAGCAATTTGTTAATGACATTCTTAAAACCAGGAAGGAAAAGATTAAGGGTAATATTTGGAAATATGCTCAAGGGCAGGTCTTTTCTGGAGAAGAAGCTAAGAAGTATGGTTTAGTTGATGAATTGGCTGGACTATGGGATGCAGGTCGTAGAATCCATAAAGAGTTGGGAATTAAATCTCCTTTTGGACTGAAGTTTATAAAAAAGAAGAAGAAACTATCTTTAATGCAGATCGTAGAAGGGCTTGATGATGTCGCTAAAGGGATGACTTCAAACTTTTTTACTCAAGCAGTTCCAATGTTTCTTTATAAGTAATAGATAAAGAGAGGAGGGCCTTTTTTGGAGGATTTACTGGGCTGGTTGCAAGGCAACTTACTAACTGTCTTTTCAGTTGGTGTAACCTTGGTCCTGATTTATCATTATTTAATTGAGAAAGAAAACAGTGTTAAGCTTTCTAAACGCTATCGAAGTAGTATCTTTGAGGCGCAGTCTCAGATCTTTCTGAATGCCTCACATTATTTAATTTCAGGAAATAAGGACCTTGCAATTAAAGAGTTCTTGAATGCCGTAGATCTTAATCGAGAAACTGTAGAAACTTACTTTGCTTTGGGAGAACTTTTTAGAAGCAATGGTGAGATAGAGAAGGCCATAAGTGTTCACCGATCTTTGATAGCTAAAGAGTCTATGAATGAGCAAATGAGGCTTCGTGCCCTTAAAGAGCTTGCAAAAGATTTTGATAAGGGAGGGTTTGTTGATAAAGCGATTGAAACATATAAGGACGTTTTAAAGATTAATAGAGATCAGGAAGAAATAATTCTTTCTTTGTGTCGAATCTATGAAGATATTGAAGATTGGGAACAAGCTTTAAATTACCGGATACTTCTCTCAAAAATTGGGAGAAAAAATCAGTCAGAGACTATTTCACATATTCTGGTTCAGAAAGCGAAAAGCCACCTCGAAAATGGTGATATTGGTCAATGTGATGAAGATTTGGAACTGGCTTTTCGTTATGCGCCCTCAGTTTCTGCAAAAATCTTTAGGTTGAAGCTTTACTTAA
>PAZA01000038.1 GCA_002715375.1 Halobacteriovoraceae bacterium | reverse complement strand
AGAAGAAGAAGAAGAAGAAGAAGAAGAAGAAGAAGAAGAAGAAGAAGAAGAAGAAGAAGAAGAAACTCTAACAGTTGATACAAAATTACAGAGGAAAATCAACCGTATCCGAGAAAATAAAAAATGGAGAGTTGATTACTTTAAAAAAATTGAAAAGGAAGACGAAAGTCTTGTATCTGATTATCAAAAAGCTCATAAAGTACCAGTCAGTGTGATGGTCCTATTAGCTTTTTTTTGTCTAGTGCTAAGTTCTCTATTTATTTTTGTATCGTTTGATTTTTCAACTTCAGAACCCTCTTTTGAAGACCTATACGTAAGGGACCTTCAAAGGCTGCGCTCTGTCGCTAGCTCTATTAATAAAGAGAAACCGCTCGTTGGTTTAGCTTTAGAAAAAAATGGGAAAGGTTTATGGTTAGCATTAAATTATGCTGAACCTTATTCCCTGCTTTTACGTTTCGAATCGATACAGAAGAAAATTCTAAGCTCTGAGTCTGTCGTTTTTAGCGGCAAATGTATTGTTGTGGATCACTGGTGTGACATTAATAATTTGCTTATTGAAGAGGGGACAAATATTTTTCCAGGTTTTTACAAGGTAAAAGTCAAAGGCTTTTATTTATCAGAAAAAGAGTCAATTCAAAAAAGGTTAGTTCAACTTTTAAGAAAAAGTGGGATGAAAGGTGGGGGGACTAAGTCCTTTTCTTTTGAGGGGGATGCTTTTTTATTTAAAGGTACGCCTAGTCATTTTAATAAGAGGTTAAAAGAAAGAGAAAGAAGGCATCTTGAAGAAAACACTCAGTTTTTGAGAGAAAAATTAGAAGAGTATAGAACTCTTAAGGCTTTAGTTTCCAAAATGATGGACATTTATGCTGAGGTTCTAAGGAAAATAAATATTGGGAGGAAGGTTTCTAGATTTGAGGGGAAATACGCTGTGACAGTGGGCCCTTTGCTAAGGAGTTTAATCCTTAGCAATAAGGACGCGTACGAAAAAGAGAAGTTAACGAATCCATTTCGTGCAAAATTTAGTAAAAATGCTTTTTTCTTTGGAAGGCAAATAGGGAATTTAGCAAGCGATATGGTGGTTTTGACGTCTAAGAAGAAGAAGTTAGGTCCCAGGACAAAAGTAAAATTACAGGGTCTATTCAAGAGAAAGGTCGAGCAATTACTTTCACAAGGGAGTAATTACGTTAAAGAAATAGAAAGCCTTCTCAAAATTTAAGCGTCGCTCCTAGCAACTCGTTTTGGGAAGGCGTAGTATGGTTAGCAATTTGGTTTGACGAAAAGCCTTAAGGCTTTTGGTGATTTTTTGAAGGAGAAATTGAATGAACATTCACGAGTACCAGGCTAAAGACCTTATGAAAAAATTTGGGATAAAAGTCTTGGGTGGACAGGTCGCTCATACAGTAGATGAGGCTGTGGAGGCTGCAAAAAAACTTGATTCTAATGTTTGGGTTGTGAAGGCTCAAATACATGCTGGTGGCCGAGGAAAAGCGGGAGGAGTCAAAGTAGCTAAAAGTCTGGAAGAAGTGAAGGAACATGCCACTAATATTTTAGGTAAGGTTCTTGTGACTCATCAAACAGGACCTGAAGGTAAAGAAGTAAAAAAACTTCTAATAGAAGAAGGCTGTGATATTGATCACGAATATTATGTCGGCCTTGTACTGGATAGAGGTACTGGTAAAGTTGTTTTTATGGCTTCCTCTGAAGGAGGCGTTGAGATTGAAAAGGTTGCAGAAGAGACTCCTGAAAAAATTCATAAAGTCTTTATTGACCCTGCAGTTGGCTATACGTCCTACGTGGGCAGGCGCCTTGGTTATGCAATGGGAATGAAAGGAGACGTGCTTAAAAAATGCAATAAGTTTTTAGAAGGTCTCTATAATCTATATATTGATTCTGACTGTACTGCTGCAGAGATTAACCCTCTAGTAACGACTAAAGATGGTGAAGTTTTGGCATTAGACGCGAAATTAAACTTTGATGCTAATGCAATGTTTCGCCACCCAGATATAGATGCTTTGAAAGATCTCAATGAAGAGTCTGAAAAAGAGGTGGAAGCTGCTAAATATGGACTTTCCTATATTGAACTTGATGGAAATATAGGTTGTTTGGTTAATGGTGCGGGTTTAGCTATGGCAACTATGGATATTATTAAACTCCATGGTGGGACTCCTGCCAACTTTCTTGATGTTGGCGGTGGAGCCACAAAGGAAACTGTTGAAAAAGGTTTTTCGATTATTCTTTCTGACCCAAATGTTAAAGCGATTCTAGTCAATATCTTTGGCGGGATTATGAAATGCGATATTATTGCTGAGGGAGTTCTTGCCGCAGCAAAAAGTGTCGATCTTAAAGTTCCTCTTGTTGTTAGACTTGAAGGGACAAATGTAGCCATGGGAAGGAAAATTTTGGACGAGTCGGATTTAGAAATTATCACCGCAAGTGATTTTAGAGATGCAGCGATGAAGGTTTGTGAAGCTGTTAAATCACAGGAGGCTTAGTTATGTCGATATTAATAAATAGAGATACAAAGTTAATTACAATAGGTTTTACTGGTAAACAAGGTACATACCACTCACTCCAATCGAGGGACTACGGTACTAATTTTGTTGGAGGTGTAACTCCAGGCAAGGGGGGGATGACCCATGAAGGGTTTCCCGTTTTCAACTCAATCCACGAGGCCATTGAGAAAACTGATGCAAATGCTGCAATGATATTTGTACCCCCACCATTTGCTGCGGACTCGATACTAGAGTGCATTGATGCTGAGCTTCCTTTGGTCGTTTGTATTACTGAAGGGATACCTATCCTAGATATGGTTAAGGTGAAATCAGCTTTAAAAGGGTCAAAAACGAAAATGATTGGCCCGAATTGTCCAGGTCTAATCACTCCTGGTGAATGTAAAATTGGAATTATGCCTGGCCATATCCATATGCCACCTCAAGAGGGTGGAAAAAGTGTTGGGGTTATTTCAAGGTCAGGGACTCTTACTTATGAGGCTGTTTATCAGTTGACTGAGAGAGAAATTGGTCAATCTACTTGTGTTGGTATTGGCGGAGACCCTGTCGGTGGGCTCAATTTTATAGATACACTAAAGCTTTTTGAAGCCGACCCTGATACCGATGCTGTCATAATGATTGGAGAGATCGGTGGAAATGCTGAGGTGGATGCTGGGAGATGGATTAAGGAAAATATGAGTAAACCAGTTGTCAGCTTTATTGCTGGTGCTTCAGCTCCTCCAGGTAAAAGAATGGGTCACGCAGGAGCTATTATTTCAGGGGGAGATGATACAGCTGAGGCTAAGTTTGCCATCCTAGAAGAGTGCGGCGTAGCGATCGCTCGTTCGCCTGCGGAGTTGGGTGAACGAGTTGAGGAAGTTTTAAAATCAAGGAGTTAGTTAATTTTTTTACTTTAACTCTTGACTTTGTTGAGTCGACTGACTTACGAAGTCCTTGCTTGTTTTCACTTTATTTAAGGAGATAAAAATGGCAAACGAACGCACATTTAGCATTGTGAAGCCAAATGCAGTTCACGATAACAATATTGGTAACATACTTTCTCGTTTTGAAGCTGAGGGATTGAGACTGGCAGCTTCTAAGTTTGTTAGCCTATCAAAGGAAAAAGCTGAAGGTTTTTATATAGAGCATAAAGAAAGACCTTTTTTTGGTTCCCTAGTAAACTTTATGACTTCTGGTCCAGTTCTTCTTATTGTTCTTGAAGGAGAAGATGCTGTCGCAAGATGTAGAGAGATTATGGGGGCAACTAACCCTGCTGAAGCAGGCGAAGGAACTCTAAGAAAGCTTTATGCTAAATCAATTGAAGAAAATGCTGTTCATGGCTCTGACTCAAAAGCTTCTGCTGAGAGAGAAATCTCTTACTTTTTTGAAGCCCATGAGATTAGTCCACGTTTCTAAATAATTTTTATTGTAAGCTTCTCCTTTGTGGGAGGGGCTTTCTTAACTCATTGAATGCTAGGCTTATATGACGCTTAGGGCATGGTGTCTTGCACTTTGAGTTCCCAAATGGTTAAATGACCCCGATTTTTTCAGCCTGAAATCATGTAGGTTTTACAGACTTATGTAGGGTTACTTGATGTAGGCAACGCTAAGCGGTATAAAGGGCAAGAATATATTTTGCATTCATCCTGCTTGGAGGTAAATAATGTTTAGAATTGGGGATTATGCCGTTTGTCCCGGTCACGGTGTTGGCCAAATTTGTGATGTCGAAGAAAGAGAAGTTGGTGGAAGCAACAGCTCTTTTTATGTACTCAAAATCATAGCAAATGGGATGACTGTAATGGTTCCTACTGACAGTGAGGATGGAATTAGAACGCTTGTTGGTGAAACCGAAATTAATCAAGTTTTTCAACTATTAAATGATCATGAAGTTAAGGTTGATAACTCAACATGGAACAGGCGTTACAGAGAATATATGCATAAAATTAAAACAGGTTCACTTCTTGAAATAGCAGATGTTTTGAGATCTCTTTTTCTTTTGAAAAACTCAAAATCTTTAAGTTTTGGAGAAAAAAAGATGTTAGAGAACTGTAAAAACCTAATTGCACAGGAAATTTCTCTCGCTAACGGCGAAAATACTAAGGATGTCCGTTCAAAAATTGATGCTCAATTTGTTTAAAATAAAGAGCTTTTTGCTGTTTTCTTTTGATTGATTTTCTTTTAAAAGGCCTATAGATTTTTAATTTTGGCACTCAATATCGATGGGCCAATGAAACCGAGATCAATATGGCCAAACCAATCCAACTTTACAATAACATGCTACGGAAGAAAGTTCCGTTCTCTCCTTTAAAAGAGGGCAAAGTCCTTTTTTATTCATGTGGCCCAACTACTTACGATTTTCTCCATGTTGGAAATGCCAGAGCACTTGTAGTCGGAGACCTTTTTCACAGAGTTTTTGACTCTATGGGTTACGATGTTACGTTTGTGAGGAACTTCACAGATGTTGATGACAAGATTATAGAAAAAGCTAATGAATTGGGTGTTGACCCTCTAGAGCATAGTGATCGTTTTATTAAAGAATGTCAGAAAGATATGGAATCTCTTGGGATGAAAGAAGCTTCTTTTACCCCAAAAGTATCTGAAACAATGGATGAAATAATTGAGATGATCCAAACTCTTATCCGAAAGGAAAAAGCCTATGTTCTGGAAGGAGAAGTCTTTTTCGATGTTCCTAGCTTTAAAGAGTATGGAAAATTATCCAAGAAAAAATTGGACGAACTTCAACATGGAAGAAGAGTTCAAGTAGATAAAAGAAAGAAGAGTGGAGCAGACTTTGTTCTGTGGAAACCAGCAAAAGAAGGCGAGCCGTCTTGGGATTCTCCATGGGGAAAAGGTCGACCTGGATGGCATATTGAATGTTCAGCTATGGCAAAAAAGTACTTAGGAGAAACTATTGATCTTCACCATGGTGGCGTAGATTTAATGTTTCCACATCATGAAAATGAAATAGCTCAAAGTGAGTGTGCTAATGGTTGTGAATTTTCTCAAAACTGGTGTCATAACGAGTTTTTAAACTTTGGTTTAGAAAAAATGTCTAAATCTTTAGGTAATGTCATTACGATTCGAAGTTTCGTTGAGTCTTTTGGTGGAGAAGTGCTAAGGCATGTTCTAAGCTCTGTTCATTACAGATCTAAAATGGATTGGTCGCAAGAAGTTATTGAAAAAGCTATCTCGGAGATGGAAAGAATTCATATATTTGTTCAGAATATGCAAGAAACAGTCGAGAGTGAGAAAGTTATAGAAAATGAAGAGCAATTGGTCGAAGTAACTACTTTATTAAATAAAATGAAAAAAGAGTTATCTGACGACTTTAACATTCCAGGCGCATTAAGCAGTTTGTTTTCTTTAATAAGAATGATTAATAGGGAGTATTTTGGAGCTAAAAAAGAAGGAGACAAGATTCCTCTTGATAAGAGTTTAAGGAGCAAAGTCTTTGAAGTCATTGCTTTTCTTGAAAAGAGTACAGGGCTTGTCTATGAATCTCCTGAAAGCATTTTATCGAAATTAAAGTCCGCTAAAAAGTCTCTTTCTGGGACTACAGATCTAAATGAGGAAGAAATTGAAGAGTTGGTCAAGGAAAGAATAAAAGCTAGGCATGAAAAAGATTGGGCAAAAAGTGATTTAATTCGAGATGAACTAAAATCAAAAGGGATTGTACTTCGAGATAATCCTGATGGGACAGTTTCTTGGACTTTTAAGTAAAGCTGAAATGGAAAAAAGCTGTTTTAAACTCTCTTCAGAATATGAACCTTGTGGAGATCAGCCAAGGGCCATAAAAGAATTAACAAACTTTTACTCTAAAGGTGAAAGTGAAAATATTCTTTTGGGGGTAACTGGTTCTGGGAAAACTTTTACAACGGCTCATATGATTCAAAAACTTGGGAAGAAAACCCTTGTTTTGGCCCATAACAAAACTCTAGCAGCACAGCTTTATGCTGAATTTAAATCCTTTTTTCCTGAAAATGCAGTTGAGTATTTTGTTTCATATTATGATTATTACCAACCAGAAGCCTATGTTCCTGGCTCAGATGTTTACATCGAAAAAGATGCATCTATAAATGATGAAATAGATAAGCTTAGGCATTCAACAACGAAAAGCCTTCTTACAAGAGATGATGTTATTGTTATCTCGAGTGTGAGCTGTATTTATGGTATAGGTTCGCCTTCAGAATATGACTCTTTAAAAGCTACACTTTTTGTTGGTGATACAATTGATAGAGATGACTTTCTGAGACAATTAGTAAGACTTCAATATGACAGAAATGATACTGATTTTTACAGGGGTTGCTTTCGTGTAAGGGGAGACCTTGTCGAAATTTTTCCTGCTAGTGAAGACAAAGAAGTTATTAGAATAGAATTTTTTGATGATGAAATTGAAGCGATTTCTATAGTTGACCCTCTTAGAGGTCAGACTCTCGAACAATTGAAAAAGGTAACTATTTTTCCAAAATCTCATTATGTTGTAAGTTCTAATAAAATGGAAAAAGCAATAGAATCGATTAAAATTGAGCTTAGAGAAAGGCTGATTCAACTTGGTAAAGAAGAAAAGCTGGTTGAAAGGCAGCGTTTAGAGCAGAGGACTTTACTTGATTTAGAGATGATGGAAGAGCTTGGTTACTGCTCTGGCATTGAAAATTACTCTCGTCATTTAACAGGACGAAACGAGGGAGATGCACCACCTACACTTATAGACTATTTTGGGACAGATTTTTTGTTAGTTATAGATGAATCTCATGTAACTGTTCCACAAGTTGGAGGGATGTTTAGAGGGGATAGGTCAAGAAAGCAAAACCTTGTTGATTATGGGTTTCGGTTGCCTAGTGCTTTAGATAATAGACCTCTTACCTTTGATGAGTTTTTGAGGAAAATGAGAAAAGTTCTTTATGTTTCTGCAACTCCTGGTGACTTTGAACTAAAAAGAACTTCGGGAGAATATATTGAGCAAATAATTAGGCCAACAGGGTTACTCGACCCAGAAGTAGAGATTAAAAATGCAAAAAATCAAGTGGAAGATCTTCTTGTGGAAGCAAAAAAAGTTATTAAAAGAGGGGAAAGGGTTCTTGTTACGGCCCTGACAAAAAGGTTAGCTGAAGAATTAACTAATTTTTATCAATCCGTAGGCATGAGGGTACGATACTTACATTCAGATATTGATACTTTAGAAAGGGTAGAGATCATTAGAGACCTTAGAGCTGGAAAGTTTGATATTTTGGTAGGGATTAACCTTTTGAGAGAAGGATTAGATATTCCAGAGGTTTCTTTAGTAGGTATTTTAGATGCCGATAAAGAAGGATTTTTGAGGAGTGAAAGATCACTTATTCAGACAATAGGTAGGGCTGCTAGGAATGATAAGGGCAGGGTTATTTTATATGCTTACAAAAAAACCAAAAGTATTGAAAAGGCTTGTGTCGAAACGAAAAGGAGAAGGACCTTACAAGAAAACTATAATAAATCTAATGGAATTATACCTAAAACAATAAGCAAACCTATTTCCGAAGGGGTTATTGAGGCCATAAGGGGTACTAAGGGAAAAAAAGGAAAAGTTGAAAAGAAGCACTTATCAGATTTTGATCTCAAAACTTTGGAAAAAAGGATAAATGAGCTAAGGGTAATGATGAAGCAGGCGAGCCGAGAATTAAGATTTGAGGATGCCGCAAAAATTAGAGATGAGATTAAAAGTTTATCTGAGGCCAGGCTACTTCTTTAGTTCTTAAAAGGAAATTTATTCCAATCATTCAATAATTAATAACTTCTTTTGTTAGAATGGTCTTATGAGAAGGACCACTCAATTATTCATATATTTTATAAGCCTATTTTCATGCATTTTATTTTCTAATTTTACACAAGCTAAAGTAAAGGCGGATACATTCAAAGTAACTATTAAAGGAAAATTAATAGAAGTCGTATCTCCACAAAATTTTAGTAAAAATTTGAGTGTTATTGTTGTTAATGAAAGTCTTACGAAAATAGTTCTTAAGGTTATAAAAGATACGGGTGAGTCTTTAGGCTTTTTAATTTTAGAGTCTAAGTCATTTGGTAGTTTAGGCTTGGTTTTTGAGGATCGCAGTGTTGAGTATTATTTAGTTCCTTTTTCACCATCATCACAAAAAGTAATTTTAAAAATTGGGCGAGAAAGTTATGGAATCCCCTACAAAAAGTAGTTTTGAAAAAACCATTTTAGTCATTTCTGATATTCATCTGGGGGCAGGTGAAATAGTAAATGGTAAGAGAAACCTTTTAGAGGATTTTCACTATGATAAGGAATTTATTGAATTCCTAGGTTATTACTCTTCGGGAGTTTATGCCAAAAGAGAAGTTGAATTGATAATTAATGGGGACTTTTTAGATTTCTTGGCAGTACCATTTGTTAATTATTTTGACGATGAATTTTGGAGTGAAGAGGCAGCTTTAGAAAAATTAAAAATTATTCTGGATGCCCATAAAGATGTAATAGATTCCCTTGTAAAGTTTATCTCAAATGAAAAGAAAAAAATAATCTATATTGTTGGAAATCACGATGGTGAATTTCTTTTTGAATCGATGAGAGACTACTTCATAAAACTTTTTCCTAAGAGTTTTAGAAATAATATTCTTTTTCGATTTGAAAAGGATGGTGAGTATAGCCCTCATCCTGGAATAGTCATAAAGCATGGTCATGAATATGAAATCCCGAACCAAATAGATCCTGAAGGATCAATTATCAGTACAGAGGAAGGAAGGAAATATTTTCTTCCCCCTTGGGGGTCTTATTATGTAACTAGGGTTATAAATAAATTTAAAGAAGAAAGAACTTATATTAACTTAGTCAGGCCAATCAAAAAGTTACTTATCAGCGGTATCATTTATGACACTTTATTTACCCTGAGGTTTATGTTGGCCAACATTTACTATATTTTTATGGTTCGTTTCATTCTCTATTTTAAATACAGTAAGAGTTTAAAAGAAATAATTGAAAATATGAAAAGAGAACTTAAAGTTTTTCAGGTATCAGAGACTATTGTTGAGGATTTTTTTGAAGAGAGAAAAGATGTAGGTATTCTTATCATGGGCCATACTCACTATCCATCTATAACAACGTTTTTTGATGGCGCTACATTTATAAATACGGGAACATGGGTAAAAATGAATTACTTAGACTTCGATAAACAATCACATAATAATGACCTTACTTATGCAAAAATAAATGTCAAAAGTATTAAAAAGAGTGGGAAGGTCAGAAGTAGAAATCTGAAGAATTTAGACATTAATTTTAATGTCTGGAAAGGGAAGAGTGAGAACCCTTTTAAAGGGTTCTAGAACTCAGCGTAACAAAGCTCCATGAACATTTTTCCATGAGCAGAGTTTATAGGTATCTCGACGACGGTTGTTCCTACTGGATACTTTATAGTATGCTTGGGACCCTCTATAATTGATGGTATGGCCATGTTTGAGGAGTACCCCATTACTGCGAGGTCTCTTTTGGCATTACCCATAATCATGTTACAGATTTCTCCACCAACGTCGGCTATGTCGTCATTGTACTCCTCATATGTTTCCATGAGCATAGCACTGGCGACTTTGAAGTAAGTTTCGTAGGGCCAAGAGAGAACTAGCATCGCTCGATACTCGATGGTATCTCCTCCCTTAGTAAGCTCACCGCTAAGACCCAGGACTGATGAAACATCACCATTTGAAACTTGACTCTTTTTTAACCCAGGTTTTTGAGGCTCTAGTTTGGTAAATACCATTGTCTCAAAAACGTTCTTTGCCGCGTTAATAAAGGGTCTTGAAAACTCGATAAAATTTGTTGCACTGGCCATTTATGCCCCAACTTTTTTATAATCCTAAACTTGCCATTAAATCGTCAATCGATGATTGCGACATTTTCTTATTATTTTCATACTTAACATCTGACTCTACGGAAGCTCTGTCAATATTCTGAAATTTATTTGAGAGCCATTTGAGCCTTGTCGCGAAGGCTTTAGTACTTAAACCGTTTAGAGTTTTCGAATTACCTGACTGAAGTGATGTCACCATTCCTCTTAATAAATCAACTGCATCGAATAAAATTGCCACAACAACGTTTAATAAAGGCAGATCTGTTGTTTGACTCGATTTATATCCTATCACTTTTCCCAGTTCACAGAATCTAGAAATTTCTTCCGCACCTATTGTCTGAGCTGATCCCATTACTCTATCAATGATTTGACCAAACTTCTCAAGCTCTTCTGCACCTGAGGAATCCTCTTCAAGCTCTTCCTCAAGATCTTCAAGTATTTCTTCAAGTTCGTCAAATAGACCCGCAGCTTCCTTACAAAAGTCTTCAATAATTTCTGGGTCATCAATCAATTCCATAGGGTCTTACCTTAAACAAAACTCATGAATTAAAAATTTTATCAATCTTTTCTTTTAAAACTTGTGCAGAAAAAGGTTTAACAATAAAGTTACTTACTCCAGCTTTCACAGCAATAACAACATTTCCTTGCTCTGCTTCAGCTGTAATCATTAAGAAAGGGGTTTTTTTAAATTCGTCCGAGGCCCTCATTTTTTTTAGAAGATCCAAGCCGCTCATTTTAGGCATATTCCAGTCAGATAGAATAAATTCGTATGGAACACCTTCTTTGTTTGCTTTTTCAATCAAAGGCCAAGCTGTAGAGCCATCATCGGCTTGAGTTATATTGGTGAAGCCAATCTGTCCGAGCATATTTTTAATGATTTTTCTCATAGTTGCCATATCATCAACAACGAGAATTTTCATATCTGCTTTTAGGCCCATTTCAAAACTCCCTAGATAGCCAAACTGTTAAAAGCTAGTAAGAATTTTTTAAGAGTTGGTTTATTGTATCGCCAAATTCAAATTCAAGTCCAGGTGTAAAATTTTTATCTTGTATTTTTTTTATTACTAAATCTAATGGGTATTCTTTTCCATCAATTTTCCCAGTAGAAAAGTCAAATATATGAGAGGATAAACCTAATATTAAGGAAAGTGGGTCAATTGAGTGTCCGAGCTTACTGTTCGGGTAACCTCCACCATCATACCTCTCATGATGGTCAAGTATAATAGTCAGTGTTCTTTTGCTTATTTCAAGATTACTTTTTCTCATTAAATGTTGTGCGAGTCCCATATGTTTTTTAAATAGGTGCTTTTCATCTTGACCTAGCTTTAAATAGGGTTTTTGATTAATACTTTTATTAATCTGTGTTATTCCAATATTATGGAGAAATGAGGCACATATTATTTCAGAAAGAGCTTGTTCATCTTCAAAGTTTAGAAGCTTTGAAAAAAAGTAGCAAAAAGTTACGATTCTATTTGTTGTATTATCCTCACCTAATAAAATTTTACAAAAATAAACTGCTAAACTAACCGTATGACTTTTTTTAGGACTAAAGCAAAGAACTTCCTTTCTCACTTGTTCAATAACCTCTGAGAAATCATCTTTGGAAATACATAACTTAATTTTTGAAGGAAAATCAAATGTCGATGCATCCTCTATGGCCATCTTATATTTTTCTTGCTCAATTTCGAGTGGATGAGGAGGTGGTTTTTTCAAACTTGGAACTTCATCTTTGATAAGTTGCTGAGCTCTTAAAAAAGTCTTCTGTTGTTTCATTAAAACAGCTAATTTACCACCACGGTCAAGTATAAAGCTTAAGAAAGACTTTTTTTCATCAGAAAGTGGACTGTTAGCAAATAGAAATGTATTAAATTTATTATTTTGGGGGTTGAATACATATAGATGAAAAGAAAATAAAACTTTCCCCTTTAGGTGTTCTTCTTCAATAATAAAAAAATCGCTTTTTGTTTTCATACTTTTAACCAAAGAGGCTTTTAAAAAAACCTTTTACTTTTTCTACTACTTTTCGAATCGTGCCCGCATTTTCTATTCTTGTTTTCTCTAAGAAGTCCTCATTACTTGAAAAATCTAAAAAAATACCTCTAGCTGATTCCATAAAAACTTCAACTTTTTTTGAATTTGATTCATCAACACCGTTATTGAAAATTCCAATCGTGAAGCCAAGTCTATTTTGTCCATCAAAATATGGGTAATAAAAAATATTCTCAGGCGTAAGAAATTTTGGATCTTTCCATGTTGGTAATTGTGTTTCTTTCCAGGTTTTTATATTATCCCTTCTTATTTCTGACCATAATTCGGATCTTACTGGATCTGGATTTTCTTTTTCTACAAAAGAGTTAAATATTTCAAAAAAATCACCTTTCCTATTGTCGTAGATGAAAAAAATAAGGTGACCATTAGTTTCCGAATCAGTTACCTTTGAAATATAGTCTAATATTTGCTCTTCATTTACTTCGGGATCTTCATATAGCTTAAGTAAGTTGATGATATATTCTAGACCTTTAGAGTCAGGAGGAATAACTGGTTTATCACTATCTTCATCTTCTTCTTTTTTATTTTTTTTGTCTTCTCTATTACTATCTTCTTCTTCTACTTTTTCTTCATACTTACCTTCTGTAAATTCTTTGTGGATTTTACCATAATCAATCGTTTGTTCACCAGCATCTCTTCGATTCAAAGAAATTGTTTGTTCCCCATCTTTTTTATTAGATGAAAAATTATCGTAAGTATTGTCTTTCTTAGTAACTAAACCTTCCCAATCTGCCTCAATTTCTTTTCTTTCTTTTTCTTTTTTTTCATTAAAATTAAAGGAAGAAGCATTGTTATAATATTCATCTTTTTTTTCATCTACTTCTATTTCCACCTTTTTATCAACGACCCTTTCACCTGATTCTATATTTACTTCAATATTTTTATTTTCTAATGAATTCTCTGATTCTAGATCTAATTCAGAACTAATATCATCTTTATTTTGACTTTCATCTATCAAGCCATCTAGTTCTTCTGATGAATCTAGTTTTTTTTCATCATCTTCTATATTTAAATCAGAGTCGGAAGTTGCTTCTTGGTCATCTAGCTTTAAAGAAGAATTTTCAGAATCTAGCGTTTCATATGCTCCAAGTTCATTTTCATCTTGCATAGATTGCTGATTCATTTGATCTGAATTAGGGTTTAAGTCTAAATTATCTGTATCCCCATCAGTTGTACTTCCTGATTCTAAATCTAAATCGTCCTTATCACTTAAGGATTCTTGAGCTCCACCCTCAGCAAGATTTATGCCTTCAGAGTCTTTTAATTTGGAAATTTCATCTTCCTCTTCCAAACCTTTAAGGGATTGTGAATCTTGTCCATCAATACTTAATTCTTTAGTGGATTCTTCAGGATTTTCGGAGGAATCTTCTAAATTGAAATCATCCTGATCAGAGGAAAGTAATGAGTTTTCATTTTCAGACTCAAAATCCTCATTAGCCTGAGGGTTTAAATGAGAGTCGACTATACCCAGGTCATTGCTAAAATTGTTATCTAGAGAATTATCAGAGTCTTCAATGTCTAGACTCTTTTCTGACTGTAAATTTTCATTCCCAAATTCATTATTTTCTAAAGGTTCGTCGGGATCTTCTAATTCCGCTTCGTCAATGAAATTATCGAGCTCTTTATCGAGGGAACTTATATCTTGAGTATCATCGAGACTGAAACCTTTACTTTGAGAGCCTATGCCACTATCGCTCTCTTCAATGTTTAATCCTAATTCATTTGAGGGTTCTCCTGTTTGACTTGACTCCTCAAGGTTGAGCCCTTTTGAAGACTCTAATACTTTAGGTCCATCCTCATCAAAATTGAGACTATTTCCTTTTTTATTAGATATTCCTTGATTTTCAATATCTAAATCTAAATTAGGGTCAAGGTTATCTTCACTTGATCCCGACTCTATATCTAAATTAAAATTTCCTTTTTTTAAATCACTTGTACTTGGTTCTATGTCTAGATTACCTTTTTTTTCTGAGTCTTTAGATGCTTCGTCTAAATCGAAAAGAAGATTCCCATCACTAGAAGCAGTATTGTCATCAGTAGAACTTGGGGATAATTGGAGGTCTGTTTGTTGGGTTCCTTTGTTAGAATCATTTTCATTTATATCTTCCGTTAAAAGAAGAGATTTGACCTGAGTTGTTTCAGATTCGTCTTTTTCCTCTTTATCATGTATAAGGGATTCAACTTTTTGAATATTTTTTTCCTCTTTTTCTTCTTCCATCTTCATAGCAGGAAGTGACTTTATTAAAAATTTCACTTTATAGACTAATGATTTAGGAACAACAGGCTCACATAAAAACTCTGTTAATCCTATTTTTTGAAATTTTTGAATAGTATTTCTTGGAAGATCTTTAGGTGACAAGAGGAGAACTTTCGATTTTAGTCTTTTAATGGCCCTTCTATTTATTTGAAGAAGGGTTGAGCATAATTTAGGATGAGAAATAAGCGTTATTGAAGCTCCAACAGTCTGAATTAATTGATTTGCTTCATTTAAATCTTCACATTCATATATTTCAATACCATCTTCTTGACTAGTTTCATTTATAACCTCCCTTAATTTTTCAAGAGAAGGCGATAAAGGATTAACAAAAATGAGAGGCTTGGGCATATCCATGGAATTATTCATCGGATAAGTTTAAAAAAAATAAAACAGATATGATTTATAAAAAAAATCTTTTTTTAAAAGATATAGTAATTAACTACATAATTAAAAATAATCGTAAAAAATTGATTTAAGTTTTTTATTGATCAATCGATAAGATGATTGAATGACATATTTGTTCGTATAAAGGAATAAAAGGGCAAGGAGATAATTATGGCAAAAATTCTAATAGTAGACGATTCCGAAACACTTAGATCACAGCTAAGAAAGGCTCTAGAAGAAGCGGGCCATGAAGTTGTTGAAGGATATGATGGAGTTAATGGTCTAGAAACTCTTAATTCAAATCCAGATGTTGAACTGATCTTATGTGATGTGAACATGCCAGAAATGGATGGTTTAACAATGCTAGGAAAAGTAGCCGAAAATGATAGTTTTAATAAAATACCTATTTTCATGTTAACAACTGAATCAAATGCTGACATGAAGGAAAAGGGAAAAGCTGTGGGTGTTAAAGCCTGGGTTACAAAGCCCTTTGTTCCAGAAAAGTTGCTTGGCGCTGTAAAAAAAGTTCTTGGAAGTTAATTAACTTTTAAAAAACCAGCACTATTAGAGGTTATACAATGTCAGAAGTAGTTAAAAAGTCGTCTGTTGCAACAAAGATGATATTTACGATAATCGTTGTGACTCTTTTTGTCGCCGCTATAGCCTCAGCCATAATTTTGAGCCAAGATTACGAAAAGTATTTACAAAGAGTAGATCAGACAATGGAAGAAGCTAAGGAAAGCTTTATGAAACCATTGTCTGTCGCCCTTTACTCTGAAGATGATGATCAAGTAAATAACGCTTTAAATGGGATTTTAAAATTAGAGGGCCTTGTAGAGGTTAGAATTGTTAACGTTGGGGAAGATGAACCTAAATCCTCAGCGATCACCAGTAAAAATAACGGTAAATATAAAAAAATGAAAGCCGTTGAAAGGCGCTCGCTGGGCCCATCAAGAGAGATAAAAATAATTCATTTTGATCCTGACGATCCTGAATCAAAAGGTGAACATATAGCGACGATGTACTTAAATGCTACGAATGAAGTTGCCAGGGATAAAATAATAACTCAAATAAAAAAGTTTGGGATTGTTCAATTATCTCAGGTCATTGTTTTAGCAATAGCTATTTTTTTAATATTTAGGAGCCTTGTCGCAAGACATCTAAAATTGATGGCAGATTTCGCTCAAGCTATGGACCTTAATGATTTGTCAGGGCCTGGTTTAACACTAGGAAGGAAGAGACCAGCTTCAAATGATGAACTTCAGGATCTTTCTGACTCATTTAATGAAATGAGAGACAACTTAAAAAGGGCCCATGCAGAGTTAAAAGATTACGCAGACAACTTAGAGGACAAAGTAAAAGCTGCAACAAAGGAAATTGAGGAAGAGAAACAAAAGGTTGCGAACCTTCTAAACAATATGAAGCAGGCTATTTTTTCAATAGACTCAAAAGGAATAATAGTTGGTCCGGTATCTGCTTTCTCTAAGGTCGTATTTGATGGAGATATAGAGGGAAGCAATGTTTACGAAACTCTCTATAAAGATATGGATACCCATGGTGAAGAATATGCGACCTTAAAGACCTCCATGCTTTCAGTCTTTGGTGAAGATGACCTTCAATATGACCTTATGGAGGATAATTTTCCAAATAGAATTGAATTTAAGGCCACACAAGAAACCGATAATGAAAAAGAAAATTTAGATCCAGAGTTACTTTCTGAAGAAGAGGAGGATATTAGAATACTTTCTGTAAATTATAATCCCATGTGGGATTCAAATGATTGCTTAGAACAGCTCATGATTGTTGTTGAAGATATAACTGAGAAAGAAAAATTAGAAGCAGAGGTTGCTAAGCAGAAAAAGGAAAGCGAAAAAAATATATCAATAATCACAGAGATGGCCAATGCAGACCTAGATGATATATCAACGTTTCTAAAAAGTTCTCCGGAGCTTGTTCAAAGTACGATGGACTTATCAAGAGTTGCCCATGAAAATTCGGCAGTACTTGGGGAAATGTTCAGGCACCTCCATACCTTGAAGGGGAACGCCAGAGCTTTTAATTTTAATTCTATATCTAGTTTAACCCATGTAGCTGAAACTATAGTTACGGCCATAAGAGAAAAGAAGTCGGGTGGTGAAAATGTAACAAAAGAATTGTTTACACCCTTAATATCAAAGCTTTACGACATAAATTCTGAAATTAATGATTACGGAGCATTGGCCAAGAAAGTTTTTAGAATTGAAAACGAGTTCGAAAATAAGCTCATCAGTGACATACAAAGCTTTATTGTTACACTTGATCATCTTATATCTAAAAAAATAACATCGAGAGANTTAGATTTTGATTTAAATCAGCCTCAAAATAAGCGGGAAGATGCTTTCAATNTNCTTAAAGAAAAGGATGGNGTTGATAAAGAAAGCCTTAATAAAATAAAACGATCAGCTCATTCGATAAAAGGTGCNTTAAGATCNATGAACGCCCCTGAGATATCTGAGATGGTTCATAAACTTGAAAGCGAGATCATCAAATTTGATAACTTCAATCAATTTAGTTTAGATTCTTTTACAAAAGATTTTATTACTCCGTATGCAGACGTAAAAGACAGAATTAAATCTATTTATGTCAACTCAGATTTGAATAATCCTTATACAAATGAGTCAGCTGATTGGATAAATATATTTTTAGGAATTTTTCAACTTTCATCAGATTTAAACTCGCTAGGTCCAGATGAAATTTACCAGATAGAAGAGAAGGTTGAAAAAATGCTCACTGAGACAAAAAGCTTAAAATTGTCGTTTTTAACAAAAATGTCTTCTGAGCTATTTGGTTTGATCAAGATGGGTGCTGAAAAGCTAAATAACAACAAACCATCAATAGATACTATTTTAAAAGAAATGTGGATATACATATCTATTGTTTCCAGAGCAAATTTATCAAAAATAGATAATGACTCAGAAAAAGAGAAGTTAATTAAAATAGTTAAGAATTTGCCAGATGATATAGAAAAGGCAAGGGATTCACTAGATAATGCAAACGTAAGAGTCTCTATTATTCTTTCTACTTTAAGGCATATAGGAAGGATAGGAATTAATCCTAAAAACTTTTTTAAAGAAGCAAAAAATTGTTTAGATAAAGAAGCAGTAGAGGATTATTTTCTGTTTGAGAAAGGTGCAAAAACAGACTTAAAATTTATTACAGCTGATTTGAAAACAACAAATATGGTTGATTTACCAAAAGGTACCATTGAATTAGCTGAGAATGGTGATCCTTTGGCAGAGCTGTTGAAGACATCTCTAGATGAGGATCCCCATTACAGATACTTAAAAATTATGGACTTTTCTCAGTTATTAAGAGGTTTTAATGAGGTAGTTGAGGAACAGGAAGAGGACACTGCTAAAAAGGTAAATACTTATCCTGTTGTTGCAAGAAATTACAACAGATTAAAAGAGATAATAAGAAATCATTCAAACGATGAAATAACCCAGGCTTTTAATAGGTTACTAGATGTACCCATTATTCCATCATTAGCTAAATACAAAACTATGGTTAATGATATTTCAACTAAGCTAAATAAATCAGTAGATTATAAAGTTTCTGGTGGCGAAGTAACCATGAATAAAGATTCTTTTTATCTTTTTCAGGATGCTTTTGTTCATATACTTAGAAATTCATTAGATCATGGCATTGAAGGTCCAAATGAAAGGGAAGAACAGGGTAAAAATAAGAAGGGCGTTATTCATATAGATTGCCATGAGTTGGACCCTGAAAATATTGAGATTAAGATTTCTGATGATGGAAAAGGAATTAATGAAGAAATTATAGCAAAAAAAGCTATTGAGAAAGGAATCCATACTGAGAATGAAATCAAAGAAATGACAAAAGAAGATATAATAAAGTTAATATTTGTACCCAGCTTTTCCCAAAAAGAATCTGTTGATGAATTGTCCGGAAGGGGAGTTGGTATGGATATTGTTGAAAAAAATATGAAGAAATTGGGTGGAAATATAGGTATTGAAACAGAAGTAGGAAAAGGAACAACTTTTACATTAAAGATAAAGTCCTAAATATTATTGAGTTAATACCCAATATATTTTGTAGGTTAATGGTGAACTTAGGAAAAAAAATATTCTTATTATTCGTACATGGGTTATTATATTAACATGTTTTTCTACAAACCTTAGAATTTGGGGAGGCCAAATGAAAAAGATTCTAGTTTTATTTTCTCTTCTCGCATTTGTATCGAATACATATGCTCTAACAGAACTTAAGTGGTGGACTGAAGAATATGGTCCATACAACTACCGTGATAAGTCTACTAAAAAAATTGAAGGTATTTCAATTGAACTATTGGAAGCTACTCACAAAGAGCTTGGCGTAAACATGACGAGAAAAAATTATAAGCTAGCTCCTTGGGCAAGAGGTTACAAAGCTGCTCAAAAAAGCGGAAAAATGAACGTAATTTTTTCTACTACTAGAAGTGCAGCTAGAGAGCCTATCTTCAAGTGGTTTGGTCCTGTGGCGCCTGCGACACAATCTTTATTTGCACTTAAAGGCACTGCTAAGCCTTCAAGCGATGCTCAAATCAAAACTTTTAAGATTGCTGTTATTAGAGAAGACATCGCTCAATTAGTTCTTGAAGACAAGAAACTTGCTTTTAAAGTTCCTTCATCAAAGCTAGTTAAATTGGCTAAGATTAAGCCAATGTTTAAAAACGTTGCTAAAGGGAAGACGAAGTATTTTGCTTATAATGAAAACGTAGCAAAATTTAGTCTTAAAAACCTTTACGGTGGAGAGTTCGCTGGTAAATTTGAAGTTGTTTACAAGCTAGCTGAAAATGATGAACTATGGTACGCAGTTAACAAAAGTGTTGACGATGCTACTGTTCAAAAGTATCAAGATGCTCTAGATAGAGTTAAAGCTAAGTCTTCTGTAAGAAAAGTTTTAAAAGCTAAGCATGACTTTGTTCCTGCTACTAAAGCTGAAAGTCTTTTCGCAAATTGTGGTCTAACTGGTTCAGATCAAAGCTGTAAAAAATAAGTAGTATTTGATAAAAGGGCTTCACCCTTCCTGGGTGAAGCCTTCTAAAAGAGAAACTTTTTCCCAACTTAAATAAGTTCAAAATCAGCATAAAATATAATCATATTGTTTTATTTTTGGCTTCTAATCTCATGCGAGGAATAAATGTCAGAAGAAATTATGGAAAGTTCTCTTGCCAAGTTAAAGGAGCTTGTACGTCAAGTTTCAATTACACGATTTAAACAATCATCTCAAAATGAAGCCTATAACCTTTTAGAGGTTCCTAAGAGCTCAGAAAAAACAGTCTTCGATCATTGGATGTCCTTAATTCTAATTTCAGGTAAGAGTTTAAGAATTACCTTTAAAACCCATTTTAATATTAAGACCTGTCGTAAAATAGCGTCTCCAATATATGGTAAAAAGCCTGACGATATTGCTGTAAGACAAGCACAGGACTTCGTTAAAGAGTATGGAAACTTGTCAGCAGGCTTCTTGAAAAAGATTTTTGAGGAACAAGATGTTGACGTAGGTATAAGTCTTCCTCTGGTAATCAGAGGTTTTGATGAGGTTTTTTTCGATAAAAGTGAAGATGAAGGAAAATTAGAAGATTGTTGGAGACTTGATAATGGATCAACAAGTCTTGTTTGTACTTCTCTTTTAGAGGTTTATCAACCTGAGGTTATTCAGGAATTGGACTTTACAATTGAAGAGGAAGAAGAAGAGGAGATAGATTTCTTATGAGTAATATTAATCAGGACCTCCAGGCCACCCATAAAATTTTAACAATTATTGAACAATCGAAATCCAATAATGATGAACTTCTGGATCATCTTCCTGGAATCTTTTGCATTATCGATGAAGAAGCTAAAATTTTAAGGGGTAATCTAGAATTATCTAATATTTTCAAAATTGATCTTGAAGATTTGATTGAGAAAGACTTTAGTGCGATTTTCTCAAAAGAGATCTGGAAAATCTTCAAAAGTAAAATTGATGCTCTTGAAGGAAAGAATGATGAACTTCAGTTTGAACTTGAAATTCATAGAGAAGGAGATGAAGAGAGTAAATCTTTTTATTGGTATATTTCAAACTTTTCAAGCGGCAAAGAAAATAAGAAAAAATTCTATAGCATCGTTGGTGAAGATATTTCTGAGCTTAGAAAGAAAGAAAAGCAATTGATGGAAATATTCTCTAGTATTCCTCTAGGAATTTTAACTGTTGGTCCTAATAAAAAGATAGAACCTCAGTACTCTCAATTTACAGAGTATCTTCTTGATAATAAGGAATTAGACGGAAAAAATCTGGAAGAAACTATTTTCAAGGAAACATTAGAAAATTGTGAGCCAGAGGTAAGGGAAGGGGTTAGTAATATTGTCGGCTCCATAGGCGAAAATGATCTTATTTTTGAATCTTTGAAGTCAACGTTTCCTTCAAAAATATGGTATCCGATAAAAGATAACTTGGATGGAGGAAGGTGGATAGGTTTGACTTATCAGCCAGTCGTATATAGTGGAGTTGTAAAAAGAATTCTTGTTATATGTGAAGACAGAACAAAAATTATCCAGAGTGAAGAAGCATTAAAAGATTCTCAAATGCTTGAAGACAAAAGTATTGCAAGAATCCTTCAAATTAAAAAATCCGATCAAAGTATGTTACCTCTTTTTATGAAAGAGCTAGAGGAACTCGTTTCTCGCCTATCGGCCCTACATAAAGAGGAAGACTCTAAGGAAATTTGTAATGTTCTCCATGGAGTTAAAGGTAATGCCAGAGTTGCTGGATTTGATTTTCTTACATCTTTAAGTCATGAACTTGAAACGTTTGTTTTAGATAAAAACAAGTCGGAAAATGAGTCAAAGTGGAAAGATATAGGCGAAAGTATCCACGAAATTAAAGATGAATGGAAAGAAATTAATTCACTCTATAGATCTCTTTCACCATCAGAAGGTGAACAAGGAGATGGTGAAAAAGTAGATTCTGATGTTGCAGAGTTATTTGAACGTTATAGTAAGATGCTTAATGAATCTAGCTTTTCCGAAGATCCAATCAAAACTGAAAGAATGATGCTTGCTATTAAGAGCATAAATTTTTCATCAATAGATGACTTAAATGAAACCATTCTCCATAAAGCTGAAAAAACTGCAGAAAAGTTAGGTAAAAAAATTGAAGTTAATTTTGATTGGAGTTCAATAATTCTTGAAGATTATACGAAGTCCTCTCTAAGTGAGTCGCTCTTACATCTTGTCACCAATGCAATAAGTCATGGTGTCGAAGCACCAGAAAAAAGGTCTCAGTTAGGTAAAAGTGAAACTGGTCAAATAAATATCAAGGCAAGGGAAAAAGATGGAATGATTTTTCTCGATGTTCATGATGATGGAGCAGGTATTTCCTTTAGTTCAATTGTACGGACTGCAGTTAAGCGTAAGATTATTACATTAGAGAAAGTTACCCAAATAAGCAGGTCTGAATTATTGAAGTTAGTTTTTGAGCCAGGTTTTTCAACGGCTCAAGAACTAACAGAGATTTCTGGTCGTGGTGTTGGAATGGATGTTGTTGCTGAGAGAGTGAAAGAGCTTGGTGGTGACATTACTCTTGATACTAAAGAAGGGAAGGGGACCCGCTTCAGTATGAGTATGCGGACTGGAAAGAAGACTGAGATTAATAGAAATGTAGTTTCACTGTCTAGATTTAAAAATCTCCTTTCAAAAAATATTTCCACTTTGGGTCAGGAAAAAAGTGTTGAGCTAGATATTGATGAAAGCGGAGATGCAACTATTGAAAAGGGTATGATTTTTTGTGATATGCCTAGGTTGACACTTGCTGTGACCACTTACTTGGGATCTTTTCTAAAGGAAGGTGGTTCTTATAAATTGAAGTCTTTCAGAGAAGGGAATCAGTTTAACATTCATGCAGAATGCCTAAAAGAAGGTGATGATCAAAGTAAGTGGGCTGAGTTTTCAAAACCTCTTTCTTTTTGCTTAGATTATTTAAAAAAGCATGGAGGAGATGTTACGATCAGTGATGAAAAAATGGAGATTACTTTTGGTCATGTTTTAGGCAAGACTGATATTCCAGATCTTCATGTTGCTTTCGAAAAAGGAATTTCTGAGGAAGATGCCAAAATTACAGTGGAAAGAATCTTAAGCATCAAAGATGAACTAGATCTTACGTTAGAAATTGACCTTAAACCTGATAGATATACTAACCTTCTTGTGGTTTCGAATCCTTCAGAATCTAAAGAACTGTCTTTAACTCTGGGAGCATCCAAAGCGAGCCTTCAGAAGGAATTGAGAAAAAAGGTTGAGTCAATTGTTTCAGCAATAGATAGATTCTAAAGAAAAAAAAATATCTTTTTTAAAAGGAGCCTCCTTTCTGGAGGCTTTTTTTTGCCTAACAAATTCAAATAAAGCCATGGCCAAGAAGTAAAAAAAAATTCTATTATTAACTAGCTCTATAAAGTTCAACCAAGGATGGAAATTTTTATGACCGACACTCAAGTAGATCCTGAATGTTTAAATAAAATGAAGGATCTAGTCAGAAATGTTTCCATAGATCGATTCAGAAGAGCTGCTCAAAATGACAGTTATATTCTACTCGAAACATCCAAATTAAAAAGAGATGTCTATGATCATTGGATGGCCTTAATACTTGTTTCTGGAAAAGCCCTCCGAATGACTCTTAAAGTTCATTTTAATATTAAGTCTTCAAAAAAGATGGCATCCCCAATTTATGGAAAAACTCCAGAAAAACTAGAGGTTCGTCAGGCGAAAGATTTTATAAAAGAGTTTTGCAATTTATCTGCAGGCTCTATAAAAAAAATATTTGAAGATCAATCTGTAGACGTAGGAATAAGTTTACCTCTAGTTATTAGAGGTTTTGATGAAGTTTTTTTTGAAAGGCAAAATAAGAATTCCATCATTGAGGACAAATTCAGGATCGAAAATGGTGGTGTTGGAGTTCTTTGTACGAACATAGTTGAGGTTTTTAATCAGAGTCTTTTAGGCGATGTAGACATTAATATTGAGGAAGAGGAAGAGGAGATCGATTTCTTATGAGCGAAATTAATAAGGACCTTCAGGCCACTCACAAAATATTAACTATCGTTGAGCAATCAAAATCTCATAATGATGAGCTATTGGATAAGCTTCCAGGAGTTTTTGCAATTGTCGATGAAAAAGCAAAAATCCTAAGGGGAAATTTATTTCTTTCAGGTATCTTCGATTGTGAATTAGAGGAAATCATTGAAAAGGATCTTTCTTCTATATTTACTGAAGAAGCTTGGAATATTTTTCAAAAAAAAATAATAGATGTAAAAGAAAATGAAGGTAAAGATGAACAGTTCGAACTAGAGCTTGAGAGTAAGCAGGATGATGAAAGTAAATCCTTTTACTGGTATATTTCTAAATTTTCTCCAAGTAAAAAAAATGATAGAGATTTTTATTCCATCGTTGGTGAAGATATTTCAGAGTTAAGGAAAAAAGAAAAACAGCTGATGGAAATATTTTCTAGTATTCCACTAGGTATTTTAACCGTAGGGTCTGATAAAACAATTGATCCACAATATTCTCAGTTTACTGAATACCTTCTTGATCGAAAGGATTTAGAAGGTAAAAACTTTGAAGAAATTCTTTTCAATTACACTTCTGAAAAAGGAACACCTGAAGAAAAAGAGGGGGTTAATAATATAAAAGCCTCAATTGGTGAGAATGAGCTTATATTTGAATCTCTAAAGTCTACTTTTCCTACTCAAGTTTGGTATCCAATTGAAAATAATTTGGATGGAGGTAGATGGCTAGGAGTTAGTTATCAACCAGTAGTTTATAGCGGATCTGTAAAAAGATTATTAATTATATGCGAGGATAGAACAAAAATTATCCAAAGCGAAGAGGCATTAAAAGACACTCAAATGCTAGAGGATCAGAGCATTGCTAGAATCCTTCAAATTAAGAAATCAGACCAAAATATGCTTCCTTTATTTGTAAAAGAAATAAACGTACTTATAGAAAAGTTAGATCCTCATATTGAAGCAAAGGAATCGAGAGAACTTTGTAACTCTCTTCATGGAATTAAAGGTAATGCCCGAGTTGCCGGTTTTGATTTTCTTACTAATCTTTCTCATGAACTTGAAACATTCGTTTTAGACAAAAATAAACCAGAGAATGAAGGAAAATGGACTGAAATTGGTGAAGGCATACAAGGAATTAAAAATGAATGGAGTGAAATAGAGTCTCTTTATAACTCTTTGATGAAAGTTGATAAGGAAGGTGGAAAGAACTCCAATTTAGATGACGATGTTTCGGATTTATTTGAAAGATACAGCAGGATATTAAATGCAGGTAAGTTAGGGGACGATCCATTAAAAGCTGAAAGAATGATGTTGGCCATAAAATCTATTAACTTTTCTAATCTGGATGACCTCAAAGATAAGCTTTCTGTCCAGGTTGATAAAACTGCAGAGAATTTAGGTAAAGAAGTTAATTTTAACTTCCAGGTAGATGAAGTTACTGTCGAAGAATATGCGAAATCGTCTTTAAGTGAGTCCTTACTCCATATTCTCAATAATTGTGTTGGTCATGGTATTGAAATGCCAGACGATAGAGAAATGATGGGAAAAGAAAGGGCAGGCCAAATAGACATTATTATTCGGGAAGGAAAATCAGGATTTTTAGATATTAAAGTATCAGATGATGGTGCTGGTATTTCTTTTTCTTCCATCGTAAAAAATGCTGTAAAGAAAAAAATAATTGATCTTGATAAAGTACCTGATATTAGCAAGGAAGAATTACTGAATTTAGTATTTGAGCCTGGCTTTTCTACTGCTGAAAATGTAACTGAAGTGAGTGGAAGAGGTGTCGGTATGGATGTTGTCGCGGAGAGGATGAAAGAGCTTGAGGGTTCAATAACTCTAGATTCGACTGAAGGCAAGGGAACTACTTTTATTCTAAAAATGAAAAGTGGTAAAAAGGCTGAAATAAATAGAACGGTATTTCCATTGAAAAAATTTAAGGAAATTATAGTAAAAAATATCGTTCAAACAGGAAAAGAGAAAAAAGCGAATTTATCATTTGATGAGGAAGGAATTGAAGAACTTGATAAAGGTATTATTTATGGCGATATTTCTAGGATTATTTTAAGTTTAACGACATATATTGGAAGTTTTGTAAAAGATGGAGGAGATTATACATTTAAAGTTTCTAGAAATGGTACAAAAATCATCTGTAATGTTAATGCTAAAAAACAAGGAAAAGATAAGAAAAAACTTGCTGAGTTTAATCGTCCATTAAACTTTTGTCAGGAATATCTAAGACAACATGGTGGAAGTATCAGTTTAGAGGGAAAGAAGTTAGAAGTATCATTTGGTAACTTGTTAACAAAAACTGAAATCCCAGAAATTAATATCGCTTTTGAAAAGAATATAAATGAAGTCGATGCTCAAAGTACAAAGGAAAAAATCGAGCAGGTAAAAGTTGAATTGGACCTTCCAATTAATATATCGATGAAACCAAATATACAAACGAACTTAATGGTTCTTTCGACACCTTCAAATAACGGAGATTTAAACCTTACCTTAGGGTCTTCAAAAGCAAGCATTCAAAAAGACTTAAGAAGAAAAATTGAGTCCATCTTTAGAGCACTTGATAAATTCTAGATAACTTTTGGAATAGGTACTCTTATTTTAAAAATAGGGGTACCTTAAGTCTATAAAAACTCTACGTCAGAGCTCGGTGGGGTGAACGGTACTTCTGTTAAATCAAATAGTTTTTTCCCTTCATGATCAATATAACCAAGTGTTAAGGAAAATATATTTTTCTCTTCTCTAAGAACAATTTCTGGAAAATATATCTTTCCGAAGTTCACTCTTGAATTTCTATCGTAAGACTGAGGAATTGATATCTTTGCTTTTATATCTATTTTAGTAAAATTATAATTCACAATACCTATATATTGGTTCATGAACTCTCGGAAATAATCTTCTAACTTCCCCTCTGTTTCTCCCTGGAGTGCCTCTGAGTTTGATCTTAGATTTTCCTCATTAACCCTTAAAACGAACCGTCCTGTTGTGGATTCAAAAGAGTTCTCACAGATTGTCATGTAATCACATTCTTCAATACCTGGACCACTATCTAAAGTCCAAACGGTACTAATATCTTTAAATATGAATGGGAAGATATAGTTCGCACAAGAGACTGAAAACTTGTTAAGGCCCCCTGGCATTCTTGAACGGTCTCTAACAGAAAAAGCAGCTTTCATAAAATCTTCAGTGAAGTCTCCGAAGACAATCCTCTCATGATGTTTTTCAGGTATATCTAGGTCCGTTGAGGGGTTGAAAAGAATGAAGTCCAACTTAAGAGGTCCAAGTGCATTAAACAAAATATTCAGCGTATCCTGGTCAATACCATCTAGAAATATGTAAATATCAATAAAGTATTTAACTCGGTCAATTGTGTCTAGAAATTCGTCAATATCGTAGACTTCAGCAACTTTAAATTTTTTCTCTTTTGCTAGCTTCTTGTTTATCTCTTTAACTTCCTGAGGGGTATTAAAGGATACGAGATAACTTGAGTTTGAGAAGATAAATTTTGGCATCTTTTGTCCCTAATCCTTAGACAATCACGAACTACCATAAAATTATAATCAATTTGGCTTAAAAAGACCATTAATGGGAAAGAATGTTCTCATTAATTATGTGCAATTTTTAATACTTAGGGAAATTCCTTGACCAACACCTATGCACATTGTGGCCAGTCCATTTTTAAGATTTCCATTTTTGGACATAATGTGCACAAGAGTTGTTAGGATTCTTGCTCCTGAGCAACCTAATGGGTGGCCAAGAGCAATTGACCCACCATTTAGGTTGACTATTTTGGGGTCTATTTCTAATTCTTTTAAACAGCCTAAGCTTTGAGCAGCAAA
>PAZA01000037.1 GCA_002715375.1 Halobacteriovoraceae bacterium | reverse complement strand
GAATAGGTAGGCGGATAAATAACACTTTCGACTCCTACTGGAACATATTTGCCATCTTTAATATGGGTTTGTCCCTGGCCTCTTTCAAAAATAACGACTTGAGTTTGCCTATGGTAATGGCTATCAACATCATAACCTGGGTCAATTTTTGTTATCCCTAAAATCATCGACTTATTCTCAATAAGAGTCTTCCAGGCCAAAGGAGTCACCTTTCCATCCTTAATTTTCCCATCCCAATTTTCCCAAGCTACATTCTTCGAAAAAATCACTCGAACCTTACTCCCATTAGGATCCCTGGCCTTTGTTAAAGAACCTCCATCGTATTGTTTAATATTTTTAAGAGGACCTTTCGGATAGAAAAAATAAATTTGTGATGTCTGGCCACCCTTTTGAGTCAGTTCTGTTACACTTCCCTTTGGAATATAAACAGAGTCACCTTTTACTAAAGTCTTCTTTACACCTTTAACGTAAAGATCAACCTTACCTTTGTAGACATAAAATGCTTTATCATAATCATTATAATGCTTAGGAACAACCTCTCCTTTTTGAAGAACATAAAGTCCATTGGTCAGATCATCCTTATTAAAAAGCAGTTTGATAGAAATACTTTTCCCCTTAAAGAAGGGCATTCTTGTCAACTTTACAGACTTTCCATGGACCAACTCCACTGGAGTTTTTTTAGGCTTAATTTTCTCTTCATTTGAAACAGTGCTCATGACATTCTTTATCCAACAAAAAAGGCCAACTATAATTAATAATTTATACTTAGTAAAAGTAGATTTTTTCATTTTATATCTCCTGAAGTAATTTTTTTATTTTCCTTACATTATTTCAAACAGTCTACCTCAAAGGTTATTCCTTTTCACAAGCATTACATTTTTTCATCTTAATCAGAGGAGTTTGAGTGGAACTTTTTCCTTATTTATTATATAAAAAGAAAGAGATTCTCTTTGCTTTAAAAAGTTCCAGGACCTAAAAATGGTTGATCAAGACCTATCTGAAAAATTACTTTCCTCTATCAAAAAAGATGACTTTAAAAGCTTTTCGAGTCTTTTGGATTCACTCGGCCCTTTAAAAATTATTATGGCCATTGAAGACTTAGGTGACGAACTTATTTCTTCCGTTTTTGGAGAAATCGATTTTATAAATAATAAACCTCTGGTTAATAAAAAGTCTTTCATTAACAACTTTAATATTTCTCAAGATAGTATGCTGTTTGGCGATACTCAGGATACATCACCAAATGTATTGCTCTTTTATGGAAAAACCTGGGAAAGGAAATTAGTTTTAGAGTTCTTTAGAATTCAGGAAAATAATGAACATGCCAAAATTTTAATTCCACCAGCTTTGGATGGCGTCTTAAACCCTGCAATCACATCCTACATCGAGGAGAAAAGTATTCAACAAGCCTCTATATTTGCTCAAAGTAACTTCATAAATGACAATGGTAATGTCTTTTTTATAGAAGCCGTCAAAATAATTATTGAAAAGGGTGAAATAGCCTTTTTCTTTGAGATTTTTGACCTAATTTCAGATAAGAACAGCATGGCCAAAGTCCTTAGAAAGGACCCGACGTTTTGGGCAAGGATTTGGAATTATATCTCCTTCAATAGTAAGGAAGGGGAAGAAATACTGGGTCAACTTATTTCAAGATCCATTATACCTCGCTTAGACGATCAAGTTAAGTATCACTCAGTCAACCTACCAAATGTTATAATTGAAAATATTGAAGAAGCCCAAAAGCTTTTAAAAGAATAGTAGTTATCAAATTAAGCAATTTGACTTTCTCTAGAATGACTAAGGCCTACAATGATAGAAATATTTTATTCTGATCACTATATCTTTCCCCTTCCAGAAGGGCACAGGTTTCCAGCAGAAAAATACTCTCTCATAAGACAAGGACTTATTTCTAATAATATTTTACTTACTGAACAGCTTAAACCTGCTAATAAAATTTCTAAAAAGGACCTCTATCTGGCCCATGACCCCCAATACGTTGACGGCTTTATAAAAGGAACCCTCGAACCAAAAAAGCTTAAAAAAATAGGGATAACCTGGAGTCCTCAATATGTTGAGAGAGTTCTTGCTAGCGTAGGTGGTTGTTTCCAAGCATGCTCAAGCTCACTTAAAGTGGGATTCTCTGGGCTGTTAGCAGGAGGAACTCACCACGCAGGATTTGACGAAGGGGAAGGGTTTTGCGCCTTTAACGATTTCGCCATTTGTTGTTTAAAGCTCCTTCAAAGCAATATAGTTAAAAATATCCTTATTATCGACCTTGATGTTCATCAAGGTAATGGAAATGCCAGTTTACTTAAAAACAACCCTTCAGTGACTATTTTTTGCCTTCACTCTCGAAAAAACTACCCCTTTAGAAAAGTTCAAACGCCTTATAGTATTTCCTTGGAAGAAAATACGAATGATGAGGATTACTTAGATTGCCTAAGCAAAGGTTTAAATTCTTTAAAAGACAAAAGTTTTGACTTAATACTCTACCAAGCTGGAGTTGATGTTTTAAAGGAAGACTCTTTGGGTAATCTCTCTTTAACCATGAATGGAGTCATGGAAAGGGATAGGATTGTCTTTTCTTTCTCAAAAGATAAAAATATTCCCCTGGCCTTGGTTTTGGGAGGAGGTTACTCAAAACCAATTTCAAGCACAGTCAAAGCCCATATTAATACCTATATTGTTGCAAAAGAAGTGTTCAAATTTTAATAAATTAAAAAACTTAAAAAATAACAAGGGTCATTTATCAAATTCACTTTTCAATAAAGACCCCTTTTTGGCTATTGTCCTTTGACAATAACCAAAAGGTAAAGGAAAGAAGAAAAATAATAATTAATTTTTTCATATTCCTAAGGTTCTTTTTATTAAAGGTCATTATAACTAAAACAATTTTGGAATAGTAAGCTTAAACGAAGTTCCTTTTCCTAGCTCGGAGTCAACTGAGACATCTCCGCCAAGATTTTTCATATTTGTTTTAACAACATCCATACCCACACCACGTCCGGAGTATTCAGTAGCGATGTTTTTTGTACTAAAACCCGGTAAAAAAATAAGGTTCAGGCAATCTTCTTTTGTATACTCTTCTGTTTCTTCTCCTTTTATAAGGCCTTTTTGAAGTGCCTTTTTATATATCTCCTTATCATCTATTCCCTGACCATTATCTGATACTGTTAGTTCATACGATTTTTCTTTATTTTTTATTACAATCTTAATTTTACCCTTTTCTTTTATTCCATGATCAGCTGAATTTTGTATAATGTGAATCAGAATGTCTTTAATAATTGAAGTTAGTTTTTTATCACAGTAGATTTCATCACCCAAAATATCTATCGTCAAATCCTTATCTAAAGAAAAACTAATTTTATTAATAACTTTATGAAGCCCAAAAAGAGACTTTTTCAATTCATCGTGTTCTATTTTTTTTAATTTTTCAAGAGTCTCATTCATTCCTTTTAATTTAAGGTCATCTTTAATTTTTTCCAAAGTTGAAAAGAAAACACTCTTCTCAATCTCAACAAAATCTTCCCCTTGAACCACTGCTGTTTCATCAACATCATGACCAAAAATTTCTTTCGATAGATCAATATAATTACCGGCCTTCATTTTTAATTTCTCAAAAATTTCTATAATTTCTTCTTTTGGGGAATTTGACTCATTTTCAATTAATTTGACCAAATCAGATTCAATAAAGTGAACTTCTTCAGACAGTTTGGATAGGTTGTATATCCTAGCGTTTCCTTTTATCGTATGGGCGGCCCTAAAGAGTTCTGAAATGTTTAAATTATCCAAAGATCTTCTTGCATTTTCTAAATTTAAGGTCAGCTCTCTTATAAAAACTTTTATCTCTTTTTTATTATTAGAAACAATTTCTTGCATTCTCTGGACTTTTAAAGCCGATGCCTCCTGAGACTCAATAACTTCTTTTTCTAAAATTTCCAATTCGGTTACATCTTCAATAACAAGCATAAGCTTCAAAATTGTATCTGATTCATCTAAAATAGTTGAATAACTTATATTGATAGACCTTTCTTCACCCTCTTTATTTTTAAGCTTTATTTTTCGTGGCAAAACATCGGAAGACGTTTCAAACTGGAGGATATTCGCCCCTATACAAACTTCTATAACAAACATTATCTTATTATAAAGTTCACCATTTTTCTCCAAATCTTTAAAAAGGGTTTCATAAATACTCATTCCTTGAATATCTTTATCAAAAATTTTTTTACTAAATTCAGATACAGGAGGAATAATAATACCACTTTTATCTATAGCAAAAACGGATTGTCTCATATTATGAAGAAGACCAGATATCTCCTTTTCAGATTTTTCTGCCTTTTCTTTTTCAGAAACTGCTTTTTCAGTTTGCTTTTTTACCTCAACCTCCAAATCCTTTGCATAATTTTCCTGTAATTTTTTTGCTTTTTGTTCATTTTTAAGCGCCTCTTCCTGTATTAAATTAAATCTGTCGGCCAGCCCCATTGATAGAAGGATAAATTGAATTGCACTTCCTATAGTAAATGCATTTCTAAAGAAAAAATTACTAGGAACAATTCCAAGCGGCATGAGTGCCGTAAGTCCTCCTCCAAGTAAAGAAAAACCCATTGAGATTAAATAATAAGAAGCCGGACGATATCCTTTTCTAATTCTATAGATTGTTGAAGACAAGGCGATAAAACTGAAAAATATACCATTAAGTAAAAAAGCTTTTAAATTATAAGAAAAAGGAAAGATAAATGAAGAAATAGAAATTCCTAAAGCTATAAAAAAAGAAATTACCAAAAGTAGAAAAAAAGGTTTCATACTTTTATCAAGCTTTAAATAAGAGATTGTAAAAAGGGCCCCGAAAGTTTGTGTCATGCCCATCCAAAAGGCTTGGCCATTATTACTAAACCAGGGATTTTCATGGAATAAAAAACGCTGATTAAACCCCTCCAACCCGGATATAAAAAGACCAAAAAATATAGCGTAGAAAACGTAATAAAGATAAGAAATGCTCTTCGTTGAAATAAAAATAAAAAAATTATAAAGAACCATCGAAAGAGTTAAACCAAAGAGGAGTCCGTAGGAATAATTGGCTTTGGCTTCATTCTTCGAAAAATTTTCCGCATCGGCCAAGTACAAGCTAAATTGATTATCACTTCCTTGAATCTTTAAATAGTAAACAGAATATTTTTTTGGTGAAACCTTAAACACAAAAGGTCTTGCTTTAATCTCCCTTGTAGAGAATGGATACCTATCTCCGGTCCTAACAGAAACCCACACATTATTAATTCTTTTAAACAGTGTAATATGATCTTGTGTATAAAAATTAAAAGAAATAAACCAATCTTTGTTAAAGTCGATATTATTTTCTATAGTTAATCTGGCCCAAAAGGCAGAGGGAGATCCTCCGAAATTAGGGGCTTTCACCTTGCTTCTTTCAAAACTTGAAGACCATTTTTTCGAGGCTATTTCCTTAATGCTTAATTTAGATGACTTATCTTCAAATAGGTCCAAATAAGGACCTAGATCGTAAAAGCCCTTTCCCCGTTCGATTTTTAACACAGTATTCTTTGAGAATGTTGTAAAGGAGTATAGTAAACAAAATATTATGATGTATATATTCATACTGCAAATGAGCGACTATTAATAATGATAGGATCTATATCGTTTTTTAGATCAAAACATTAAAGTATTAATAGCGTTAATTATTAAAAATATGGTGGGCCATAAATAAATAATTCACTATTTCTTTATGATGACAAAGACAATTATTTTTATTTTTTTTGAAAGCTTAAGTTTTAAATGCTTTTTTTGAAATTATAAATCCTCCAATAAAAGATCGATTTCTAAATTATCTTATAAAATGATTATATCCATTAAATAGGTCTAACTCGAAATAAATAACAAAAACTAGGCTAACAAAAAAAATAAAAATTGTGACTGTTTCCATAAAACTTGGTTTCAAATTATATGTTTTTTTAGTTCTTCCTTCATTCCCCTTCCTAACTGGGTCTGAATCATTTCCCTTCAGTTTTTCATTTATTTTTCTTTTTTTCATAAACGGTCTCTCGCATTAAATTTCCTACTATTAATTAAATATAATTAAGAAATTGAATAACTCTTAAATTATCCAATTTAAATTGATCTAATTTAAAAAAATAAAATAAAAATAGTAGTTTAAGCTTTGAACCTTTAGTTCAATCCATTTTTTTTGCAAGAAGAAAAAACCAAAGGAAAATTAGAATAAAAAAAACACCGTTTTTTTATTAATAAAAAAAAGCGACAAACCATAAGGTCCTTATCTTATTTATTTTAAACTTTATTTAATAATCAATGAAATTGGGTTTGATTAATGCTGCTTTATTAATGTTTATTTGTGTTTCAAACATTGCAAAATTTTTCATTATTATTGTTATTCTTTTTCCATCAACATAAAACGGCAAAAAAAAGATTTTCATGCTTAAAGGTTTTAATACCATTTATGATTTCTTAAAATTCAATAATTCATGAAAAGAAAGGTAAAATCCATTTAAAGAAAAGAGAACCTTTCAATACTCATTCATTTTTAACTTAGTTTCTATACTAATTACTCCTTAATCTAGCCTAAACCTATTTTATTTGGTTTTAACTCCTTATAATTTTTACCAAAATCACCTTTTCCAAAGCCTTTAGGCCCTACATTTCCTATAGTTTTCTTATGAAAATAAGTGGAAAAAACATTCTTCCTTACTGGCAAGACATTTACAGTGTTTTTATAACCTTTCTATCCCTTTTTCTTCTTATAGCCCCATTTTTTATGGAACTTTCACTTCCCCTCTCAATCTTTTGGATAGGGCTTTCATGCCTCATAAACTTTATAGTAAACCTTATTGACCACAACCATATTCACGTCCCAACCTTTGGTTACAAGTTTCTCAATACTTTTTTTGGGCTTTTATTGACAGTTACCCGAGGGGCGAGTGAACGCTTTACTTTTATAATCCATAACCTAAACCACCATCGCTATGAAGGAAGTAAGGAAGACTGGTTTTGGCCTGGAAATGAAGGCAATGGTGTAAAGATATTTAGACCCTTTATATACGCTTATAAAACAGGAAGGCGTTTTAAAAAAGAAGGTCAGGATCTTTTTAAAAAGATGGATCAACAATTCGGGAAAATCAGGAAAGTGGAAAATACAATCCTTTTTTGTTTTGTTGCTTTTGCTCTTTCTTTTAGTATCTCAAAAACATTTTTTTTCCTTATCATTCCCTGGATATTTGGTAATTACTTTATCGTCTTTACAAATTTGCTCTTTCATAAAGGCTGTGATCCTACTTCTAAAATGAACTTGAGCAAAAATTATACCAATCCTTTTGAGAACTTTCTTTTCTTAAATGGAGGTTACCATACCATTCACCACCTCTACCCTCGTATTCATTGGAGCCAACTTCCTGTAATGCACGAAAAACATATTGCTCCCAATATAAAAAAAGAGCTTGTTTTAAATTCAATGGTTATGGATACATACCGAAGTTATTTTAAGAATGACCTTTTTAAGGAAGGTCTTCATGAATAAAAATGACTACCTCCAACTTAAGGAAAAAGTCAAAAGACTTAAAAACTCCGACCTAATCGCATTATGGTGGTTAGTTAGGGCCTCTCTTCTAACAATAACCTGGCTATACCTTCTTCTCTCAAACCACAATATTTTAAATATCCTAGGTATTCCTTTAGGTGTGGCGGTTGTCTTTAACTGGGTCTCTATTCTTCATGATTGTGGCCATGGCCACTTTTTTTCAAAAAATTGGATGAATACGATAGTGGGACTAACCGCCTCAATTTTTTCACTCCTTCCCTTTGAGCAGTGGAGGACTATTCATAACCTCCACCATAGATGGACAGGCTATTTTGATAAGGACCCCACAGCTTCAGGTCCCAATAAAACAATGATTAAAGAAAATCAAAGGAAGGTTGTTGATTTTGCTTGGAAGTACTGGGTTCCTATCTTTGTTATTAGCTTTTACGTAAGAAGCTTTTGGAACCCCTTTTTTACGCTCCAATTTTCCCCCACAATCAAGAAAAAGGCACTCCAACTGTTTTGTCTTCTGTTTATGATTATGCCTTATATTATTCTTTGCTATTTTTTTGGAATGAACTTTTTGATTCCCTTTTTATTAAGCACCTTCTTTACTCTATTCATTTCAGACCCATTTCTTTTAAGTCAACACACCTATTTTGAAAGAAAGTATTATAATGAAGAAGATTCCCACCCAACTATTCCACCACGGAAGCAAGATGAATATACAAGAGAAATTATCTTCCCTCCCTTTATTTCTAATTTTGTTTTTATGAATTTTAACTTCCATGTGCTCCACCACTTTTTTCCATCGCTTCCTGCTTACCATTTACCAGGTTTAATAAAATGGACGCCTAAAGCCACGAACAGGCAAAATTGGACAACATGGGTCATTGAAGCAAAAAAAATCCAGGGTCACAAATTACTTATGAGCCATGGCGTTATAACTCCTTAACCCTATTAATAATCAAAAAAGACACCAACAGTTCCCTTTTGCTACCAAAAACTTTGGCATGAATTCTGCATCCTTTTTTTCCAAGATGCCCTTAGGCCTCTAACAAAATTAATCGAAATATTGAGGAGTATCCCATGAAAAAAATGATTCACTTAACTCTTATGCTTCTTATCGCCGTTATGAGCTTTAAAGCCGATGCTAGCTTTATCCCAATTCCTAAAAAAATTTTAAAAAAAGAAGTTATTCGTAAACTTTTCCCATTAGACAGGCCCTTTTTATTTAAAGGTCCCGACCTTATTGTCCAAACAATCCACCCTTTTCAGTTTTTAAATGCCACCGGACAAACAGAGGTTAAAGTTACGATAAAAAATATAGGAAATCTTAAAGCTGGGGCCAGCTATGTTCGAATTATTGACCCATCAACATTTCAATCAACAGGGGCTCCCTATAATGACGTTTCCTATGTACCTGCACTTAACCCAGGTCAAAGTTTCCAGGCGACTCTTCACCTTCCTTACTGGATTTTTAATCCAAATGCCGCTTTGAATGTAGAAGCTGATTACAAAAACACTGTTAAAGAAAGCAATGAAAATAACAACACCAAATCCTTTTTTAGATTGGGTTAATAGGTCCTTTTTCCTTAAAAGGACCCTCAGACAGCATTTTTGATCCAATTAAAAAAAATTGGCCTCCAACAAAGGAGGCCTTTTTTTTGCTTTAAAAGAACATTTTTTCTACTCAGCAAGCCCTAACTCAATGACTTTAGTTTATAGAGAACCTTAAAAGTATTTAAAATGAATGGTTTTTATAAGAGCTTCTAACAAAGCCTAAAGAAAGCCTATGAGGGCCCATGGTCTACTCCTGCTCCTTATGGGCCCAATCTCATCAATATGAAGGCCATCTTGTTTGAAATTCTTACCTTAATGATGCAAAAAAAGCCCTTTTGGTGTACAAATAAAGGCCAATTTTAATGGAATTCATAAAAATCATCACAATGTTTGGGAGGAGTTGAGGATGTTTTTTGAAGGATCTGAAAAAAAGCTAGAGATCGTTATAAAGCGGTCCAATATGAACTCGTTGCGTAATATCGATCAATCCTTTTGGACTGAAGTTGTTGAAGCTTCCGGAGCTCAAATTTTATCCTCCGTTCATAATAATCACCTAAGTGCTTATTTATTAAGTGAATCGAGCCTCTTTGTTTGGGATGATCGAATAGTCATGATCACCTGTGGGGAAACAAAGCTTATAAAAGCAGTTCACACCTTCTTAAAAAGATTTCCTAAAGAAGATATTCTTTCTCTTATTTTTCAAAGGAAAAATGAATATTGTTCCCACCTCCAAAAAACAAACTTCTTTTCAGATATTGACTCCCTAAAGGGTGTTTTCAATGGCAAATCGTTTCGTTTTGGCAACATGGATGGGCACCATAATTTTCTCTATCACCTAGACAAAAAATTTACACCCTCTCCAAATGACTATACTCATGAACTTCTTATGTACCACCTGGGTAGTGATGCCAAGGCCATATTCTGTCAAGAAGGTCAGGAAAAAAGTAATATCAGAGAATTTCTGAAACTTAACAAATACTTTAATGGTTGGAAAATTGACGACTTTGTTTTTCAACCATATGGCTACTCTTTAAATGCAATTAAAGGCCCTCACTACTTTACAATACATGTTACGCCTCAAGAAGAAGCGTCATACGCAAGTTTTGAAACAAATCTTGCTCTTTGGGGAGAACACCAAAATTACGGTTTTCAAATACTACAGGCATTCTCACCCGAAAGCTTTGACCTGGTTTCTTTTAATGATTCACTTCCAGAAAGACCTTTTCAAAATAATAACTACCTAGTCAAGTACGTTAAAGAGAAGCTTAATTGCGGTTATGAAGTTCAATTTAAACAATTTATAAAAAAAGATACGACAGCGGAGAATGCAATTTCAATCTCTTAAACGATAAATAAAAAAATTAAATATTGAGTATTTTCAGGAGCAAAATAAATGAAATCCCACCTTTGGATTGAAGAAAAACATAGTGACTTTTTAGGGATGGCCTATAAGGTCGAAGAAGTTCTCTTTTCTGGAAAAAGTAAATTCCAAAGCGTGGATGTTGTTCAAACCAAAGGCCATGGGAAAATGCTCCTAAATGACGGCCTCGTCATGGTTACAGAGAGAGATGAGTTCGCTTATCATGATATGATTGCCCATGTTCCACTTTTTGTTCACCCAAATCCTAAAAATGTTCTTATTATTGGAGGAGGCGATGGTGGTACCGCCAGAGAAGTTCTAAGGCATCCTAGTGTCGAAAAATGTACAATGGTAGAAATTGATGAAATGGTTGTAGAAGCCTGTAGAAAGCATATTCCTCAAACATCAAAAGACCTAGACCATCCAAAAATGAATCTTATTATTGGCGACGGTTTAGAATTCGTAAAAAATACAAAAGAAAAATTTGACATTATTCTTGTCGACTCAACAGACCCAATAGGACCCGCCCAACCACTTTTTGGAAAAGAGTTTTATCAGGATATATTCGATTGCTTGGCAAATGATGGAATTGTTGTAAGCCAGGGCGAAAGTGGATTTTATGAAGTTGAGATGCAAAAAAAACTTATGAGTATCTTAAACGACCTTTTCCCTATTTCCCTTCTTTATAATTTTTCTAACCTTACTTACCCAGGCGGTCTCTGGAGTTTTTCTTTTGCCTCTAAAGGCCTTCATCCCATAAATGATTTTAAAGAGGAAAAAGTAAAAGAAAGTGGTCTTAAGTTTGACTATTATAATAAGGATATTCACAAGGCTGCATTCTGCCTTCCCTCTTTTATGAAAGAAAACCTGTCTTCCTATTTAAAAGGTTAAAAAAGTAAGTGTTTAAAACAGTCAACTAAGTCCAAAGTAAAGAATAGGCTTCTAAAGTGGGAATCGTTGGCCGGTTTATTAAAACAAATTACTTTTTTCTTATTTTTGATATTATTAAACCTATTACATGCTCAAATCATTAATTACAATTGTCTAATATCACTAAGGAAAAGGTGGATTTTTAAGTGAAAAAGAAAGTTGTTTTAATCATTGATGATGAAGAAAAAATACTAAATATTCTCGAAGAAGGTTTAGAACTAAAGGATACTTATGAAATAGAAGTAAGCCAAACCTCTTCCGAATTTATGGACCTAGTTGGCCAAATTAAATACGATGTCCTCCTTCTTGACCATAAAATGCCAGGAAAAAACGGAAGTTCCTTGGCCCAGGAAATACGTGAAAAAGAAGGCCCTAACCAAAATACCCCTATAATATTTATTTCAGGCTACTTAAAAGAGGTTCAAAGAGAAATTGGAAAAATAGAAGACGTCTACTATATACAAAAGCCTATTATTCTCAATTCAATAACTGAACTAATAGAAAAAATCACTTCATAAAACCCATGGTAAAATAGTTTCTATGAACCTAATTGGAGATATAGCAGGAAATTTTAAAACGCTTATGGCGCTTCTTAAGCAAATGCCTGATGCTGAACCCATAGGCTTGGGAGACCTTAACGATAGAGGTCCAAGGTCCAGGGAAGTCTTCGACTTTTTTATGAGAAATGGTCAAAGTCTTCTTGGCAACCATGAACATATGATGCTTCACCACCTCATTGGTAGCGATTACTACAAAGATGGTACTTGGTTTGATGCTTGGGGCTCTGAAACACTGAAGAGTTTTAAAGATATAGAAGTTATGGATTCATATATCCAATGGCTCAAGGACCGCCCCCTTTTTATTGAAACAGATGACCTTATCCTAACCCATGCACCCGTTGCTGGTATTCTAAAAAGTTTTAATGACGGACTTAACCTTGGAGATAATTACTACTCAGAAGAGACTTTCACTTCCTTTATATGGAATTATTATCATCCTCCAAAAAGGAAAGATAAATATCAAGTATGTGGTCACCTTAATCAAATAAGACCACGTTTTTTTGAAGATGATGATGGAGATTTTGGTGCATGCATAGACACTTCTCCCTCAAGAATGCTTACGGGGATGCACTGGCCTAGCAAGAAAATCTACCAACAAGAATACATAGACTAGTTTTTAATCAAATTTAAAGGAAAGTTTTAACTTTGTTCTATAAGCAGATAGCTTCCCATTTTCTATTTTAATATCTTGGTCAATAACCTCTGCAACTCTTAAATTTCTTAAAGATTCACTTGCTCTTTCTATGGCTTTTTTAGCGGCTTCTTCCCAAGAGTTTGGACTTGAACCTACGACTTCAATCACTTTATAGATACTATCAGACATCAGATATCTCCTTAAGCTTTTTCCTTTAAAAATGGAATATCAATCCTAAAGGTTGTTCCTTTACCCAAAGTTGAGTCGACCCTTATCTTTCCACCCAATTTGCTCACTTCATGCATTACGGAATCTAATCCTACTCCCATACCTGAAATATGACTTATTTCTTTCTTGGTGGAAAAACCTGGCATAAAAATTTTCTGGAGTACTTCATCATTTGTAAATTTATCAATTTCCTGATCACTAACTACACCATTATCCACTAATTTTAACTTGAGTTTCTCTAAATTTATTCCAGCACCATCATCGGAAATTATAAGAACAAGGCCTTTTTCTCCTTCACCTTTATCATCTCCATCTTTACATCGAACTTCGATCAAACCTACCCCATTTTTACCAACTTCTTTCCTATAAACCTTTTCTTCAATCCCATGATCTAAAGCATTTCGTAAAATATGAATGAGTGTAGAAAAGAAATGGGAATAGGTCTTCATGTTAAATGTTTTATTTGTAGGGTAAATTTTTATTTCAATTTCCTTATTCAGATCAATGGCCATATTTTTTAACATCTGGTCATGGCCCTCAAAAAAATAATTTATGTCACGATGGAAATAATCCCTTTCAAAGTCACTGATCACAGTCTTTTCTTCTTTAATTTTGTTTTTAAAATACTGATACACTTCCTGTATTTCTATCCTTTTTGAGGACTTTTTATCTTCAGAATTATTTATCAAATCCAAGAAAGATTGAATTGAAAAAAAAGACTTTGAAAACGATCCGCTAATCTTTTGAAGGAATTCAATAATCTTTAAAATGTCTTCTTGTTTAGGATTTTTTGCCTCTTCCCTGACCCTGAAGATAATATTTTCAGACTCAATACAGAGTTTTTTTATTTCATTTAGTGAATATTTAAGTGCCTCTGCTTTTAGTGTGTGTATCTGTCTGAATAAATGATTAAAATAATTCAGCATTTCTTTTTCATCTGTATCTTCAGCTTTCCATTTTTCGTTTTTTTCCCTTAAGTCTTCCAAGCAACTTTGAATTAACTCTGATTGGTCTTCAATAAAATCTAAAAAGCTAAAAGGATCTTGAAGGACAGAAAGCATCATACTAACGTAACTTTTTTCATTTTCAGCGATTTCTTCAAGCTTCCTTTGCTCCGTTTTGTCTTTTATAGTGCAAATCATCTGAATTATTGTTTTTTTTCTCGTTTCTTTTATTTCCTGGAAAATAGGTGTAAAGGAAAGTCCATAAAAGCTTTTTCCTCTTTTAAAGCCTTTTGGTGCTAAAGGCATTAAGTCTTTGATTTGAAGCTTAGAATTCCAAACTTTTTGATACCACTTTTTAAATAGATCTCTATCACTTTCACTTAAAGGTATAAAATCCTCCACCTTTTCTTCACCAGGATTTTTTCCAATAAATGTTTCTACAGATTTTGAGTACCCTTCCTGAATTGTTCCTTTTTTATCAAAGATAAAGAAGCCTTCCTCTAAATTGTCTATCAAGGTTGATAAGATCGCTTTTTGTTTTAAGATGGTATCCTTACTTCTTTTTACTTCTAGCTGAGTTCTCACTCTTTGGAGTAGCTCAATAGAATTAAAAGGCTTAGATACAAAGTCCACAGCTCCAAGACTTAAACCTTTAACAATGTCATCAATTTCATTTTTTGCACTTAAAAATATTATAGGGATATCTCTTTTGTCTGGATCTTCCTTAATTTTTCCACATGTTTCATATCCATCCATCGTTGGCATCATAATATCCAGAAGAATTAAATCAGGTTTAACAGTTTCCAGCATTTTTAAACAATCTGTTCCATCTTCTGCGACGGTTACATGATAACCTTTTTCCATGAGGATTGTTCCTAGAACTTGAATGTTCTTGGGGGTATCATCACAAATCAAAATAAGTGGTACATCTTCTTTTTTATCCATCAATCCTTTTTCGACAAATCTTTATCAATCTAAATTACCTCATAAAGAAAAGGAATTTTTTTCCTATTTGGTATAAGATAACCGTTTCTTTTTCAAATAAATTTTAAAACCGATACAACCCTATGATCTTTTTTAGGGACAAAAACCTTAGCTCTCAACTTTTGAAGAATATTTTCTTCCTCTACTGGCTATTTGCTTTTTTAATTACGTTAGTTCAAATTTTTTTTGAATTCCAAAACGAAAAAAAGATCATTGTTAAAGAAATGAAAGAGGTTATTCAATTTCTGGCACCCAAAGTTTCAGAAAAATTGCATTTTAATAAGCATGAGGGATATAAATACATTCTAGATAATTTTTCTTCATTTTCAAATTTAAGACAAATTGCACTGGAAGACTCAGAAGATAAACCAGTCATTCTCCTAAAGAAAAAGGAAAATAGAAATATATTTTACTTAAATGAAATTAAGTTTTCATACAAGTCACCATTAATTTATAAAAAGGTTGATAAATTTTTTTCGTTGGGAACCATTACTTTGAGCTCCCACTGGGGTAATATTTATGACCGTATTGAAGGTAGTTTAATAACATTAATTTTAAATGCTTTAATTAAAACAATCCTTCTTTATACTATTATGAGCTTTTTTCTAAAAAAGGAACTTGAAAAACCAATTGATGGTCTTATTTATGAAATTAAGAATATTAACTATGAAAACTTAGCCCCTCTTCAAGCTGAAATTCCCAGAAAAAATGAATTGCAATTATTAAAGGTTCAATTTAATTCGCTTCTGTTAAAATTACATGAAAATAAATCAACTCTTATTACTCAATCCAAAGAAATCAGGACAAGAAATAATGAATTGATCAACTCAAAACATGAACTTGAAAAAAAGATTGAGGCAAAAGAAGAAAGAATAAAACAAAATATAAATTTACTTAAAGAAGAAGTAAAGTCTCATAAAAAAACTGAAGAAAAACTTATTTTGGCAAATCAACATAAAAGTGAATTTTTGGCCAACATGAGTCATGAAATAAGAACACCTATGAATGCTATTTTAGGATTCTCCGAAATAGTTTATAAACATCTAAAAGATAAAACACTTAAAGAGCATATGGACTCTATCAACACAAGTGGTAAAACTCTTTTAAATATCATTAATGATATTCTTGACCTTTCAAAAGTCGAGGCAGGAAAGTTCCATTTAGAATTTTCAGCTTGTTATATTAATAATCTTTTAAGAGATATTAATTCTATTTTTAAAAACCAAATTGAGAATAAAGGGCTCGACTTTGAAATAGAAATAGAAAAAGACTTTCCACAAGTCATTATTATAGATGAGATGAGGGTTAGACAAATTCTTTTTAACCTTCTTTCAAATGCTCTAAAGTTTACTTTCAAAGGAGGTATAAAGTTAACTGCTTCCTTTAAGTGGCCTAATAAAAAGGTTAATAAATTATCACTCAATTTTACGGTTGAAGATACAGGCATTGGAATTCCAAGAGACCAAATACCCAAAATTTTTGAAGCTTTTAACCAAAGATCTCGTCAAAAATATTCTAAATTTGGTGGAACAGGCCTTGGACTTACAATTAGTCAACAACTCTCGACCCTTATGGGAGGAGATCTTCGCGCGGAAAGCGTTGTAGGAAAAGGGAGCACTTTCCATTTTTCCTTAAAAGAAGTGGAAGTTGGATCAAGTGCCAGTGATGATGAAGAAACAGACCCATTAAAAAAACCTGTCTATCATTTTGAAAAGGCCACTATTTTAATTGTTGATGATGTCAAAACCGACCGGGACCTTCTCCATACATTTTTAGAGTCACATAATTTTGACCTCATCATGGCCGAAAATGGAGAAGAGGCCATTAAAATTACAAAAAAATATAAAATTGACCTTATATTACTTGATATTATCATGCCCATTATGGATGGCCTGACTGCTACAAAGTTTTGGAAAAAAGAAGAGGAATTTCAGAATATCCCGATTATTGCTATTACCGCATCTGCCATGAAAGAAGACTTCGATCGTATTATTAATATTTGCGATAGCTATATGAAAAAGCCAATTCAGGAAAATGAAGTTATCCAGGAAATTGCAAAATACCTTCCCTATAAAATTATTAACCTTGATGAGCAATCCGATGAGATGTCCGAAGTGGCCAAAAATTGGAGTGACAAAGAAGGCTTTAAGGGTAAAGAAATAGTTGATAAAGAAATACTCATTCAAGTTTTTAATGAGGTCCTTCTTACTGATTGGAAAAAGTTAAAACCTCCTTTCATTATCAATCAAATTATTGAGTTTTCTCAACACTCTAAAAAGGTTGCAGAAAGGCATCACTTTCATGAACTTTTAACATGGTCAATAAAATTAAAAAAAGAAGCCTCTCTTTTTAAAATGCAAGATATTGAAAATGATCTAAAGATTTTTCCAGAACTCATAAAAAAAATAGATGAAGGTCAAAAAGCTTAACCGCTTAAATTAATGATAAATTAACTTCCCTTTCCCCATCTTACTTTTTTCAACATGACCCAAAAGCCAGATTTTTTCATCTAAAGAAGAAAAAAGCTCTTTAAGTTTATGCCCAGGTTTTACAACCATCATCATACCAATACCTCGATTAAATGTTTCCAAAAAGTCTACAAGAGGCATATTAAGACGCTGATCTACAATAGAAAAAATAGAGGGGATCTCGTCAAGGCCAGGTATTCCTGTCATATGATAATTAAAGCTCCCATTAATTCTTAGAAGATTCCGCCAACCACCCCCTGTTATATGGGCCAATCCCTTAATCGGTTTTCCTGGAAGTTCGAGGCAACGCTTAATGAGAGGCCAGTAAAGACGGGTCGGCGTTAAAAGCTTTTCGCAAAGTTCTTTTTCTTGGGGCAAGATTACTTTACGCAAAAGAGAGTATCCATTTGAGTGAAAACCGCTTGAGGAAATACCAATGATCTCATCTCCTTCCTCTATGTTCTTCCCATCTAAGACCTCGTTTTTTTCAACTTCACCGACGGCAAACCCAGCTAAATCATAGTCCCCTTCTTTATACATCCCGGGCATTTCAGCAGTTTCTCCACCTATGAGGGCCATTTCAGAGACTTCACAAGCATCAACTATTCCTGATAGAATATCCTCACTTGTTTTCAAGTCAAGTTTGCCAGTCGCTAAATAATCCATGAAGAAAAGAGGTCTCGAACCAGAACAAATAATGTCATTTGCACACATTGCCACAAGATCAATCCCAATAGTAGAATGATCGTTTAAAAGTTTGGCCAACTCAAGTTTAGTCCCGACACCATCAGTACCAGCGGAAAGGAATTTTTCCTTACCCATTTTATACAAACTGCAAAACCCTCCGACTCCTTCTACAACGCGAGGGCCATATGTTTTCGTGACTTTTTCTTTAATCCGGGAAATAAATTGTTCAGCTTTTTCATTATCAACACCCGCTTCTTTATAGTTTTTTGGGTAAATTTTTTCCAATTTTTACTCCCCTATTTTTTAGGAAACATATTTCAATCGTAATTTTTAATGGCGGAAATGCCTCTTCCCTGTCATGATCATGGCCATATTATGATCGTTTGCCGCCTCAATAACTTCACTATCTTTTTTACTTCCACCAGGCTGAACGATAACCTTAACCCCTTGCTCAAAAGCCTCATCAATACTGTCTCGAAATGGGAAAAAGGCATCAGAAATCAAGACTCCCTCGCTCAAATCTTTAAGTCCATTCTCCCTAATTTTTTGAAAGGTCTCTTTTAAAGAAAGCAAACGGTTTGGGTTCCCCATACCAGCTCCAATCATCATTAAACCCTCCTGCTTTTGACATACAAAACTAATAGCATTGGACTTTAGATGCTTTGTGGCCACTATTCCAAAAGAGACAAGGTCGTACTGCTCTTTTTTTACCTTCCTTTCAGTAACGGTATTAAAATCACTCTTCGTTTCAAGCTTATCGTCATGGTCTTGAACCAACCACCCTCCAAAAACGGAACGGACGCTAGGCATAGGGTCAATCATTTCAAGGTCTTGAACCAAAAGTCTCATATTTTTCTTTTTCTTTAAAACCTCGAGGGCCTCATTGGAAAAGCTAGGAGCTATGATTAACTCAACAAACTTTTTAGATAAAAATTTTGCAACATCTTCATCTATCTCATAATCAACTCCTATGATTGAACCAAAAGCTGAAACAGGGTCCGAATCAAAAGCCATTTTTATACTTTCAACCTTAGAGTACGCCGTTGAAAGGCCACATGGATTGGTATGTTTAACGACAACGCTCGAGAAACTTAAATCATGGTTGGAGTTAAGGCCTAAAGATAATTTATTAAGGTCCCTAACGACTCCCCAAGCAGAGTCTGCATCCAAAATATTATTATATGAAAGCTCTTTTCCCTGCAAAAGCTCTGCTTGAGCGACACCATTATTTGAGGTCGGATAAAGCCAAGCTTTTTGATGAGGGTTTTCCCCATAACGTAGTTTTTTTGCACGTTTAGGAGACAAACACATTGTCTTAATTTCCTCTCCCCATCTATTCTCTAACTCACCTGCGATCATTCCATCGTAATAAGCACTTAGCCTAAAGGCCTCTAAGGCCCACTTCTTCCTTAAATCCAACGAAACCTCAGGTTTTTCAGAGGAGAGAACCTTTTCTAGTTCAGTGTATTGAGAGGGAGAAGTGCAAACAAGGACATGTTCATAATTCTTGGCGGCGGCCCTCAACATAGTCGGGCCACCAATATCAATATTTTCAATGATATTCGATAAATCACTCCCTTTTGATGCTTCTTCAAAAGGGTATAAGTTACAAATAACACAATCAATCGGCTTAATACCCAACTCCAAGGCCTTTGCAACATCTTGAGGGCACCCTCTTTTATAGAGAAGGGAGCTTGAAACCTGAAAGCTGATACTCTTCATTCTTCCATTAAAAGCTTCTGGATTTCCAGTTACTTCCTGAAGCGGAGTGACCTCTAAACCCAAGGACTTAATATAGTTAGCAGTCCCTCCAGAAGCGATCATTTCGACACCCTTCTTTGCAAGCATTTTTACTAAGGGACCTAACTTACTTTTATCGGAGACTGAAATAAGTGACCTTTTTAAAGTAAGCTTTTTTTGACCCAATTCCTGTAGTTCACTCTCCATCATTCAACTCCTTTCAAGAAAATTCACAATATTATCAAATATTTCCTGCCCCCAACCTTTTTGGGTAGGGTTCTTACTCCTCGTTTTATAGTGAATTCTGTGTGTTGCCTCAAAAAGAAAAGCTTCCGGATGAGGCATAAGTCCAAAAATAAGCCCCTTTGGATCACACAAACCTGCAATGCTTTCATGCTTCAACAAGCTAAGTGGCCTTGATTTGTCTGAATAAACTAGCGGTATTTGACCATTTCTGAGTAAATTATCATAAATTTGATCTTCTATACCTTTGAGGAAGGTAATTCTCCCCTCCCTGTTCCGTAAAGGAAGCTCAAATTCAGAAGTTGAGCCCTTCTCAAAAAGCCCTTCAGTCCAAAGGCATACACTTTTAGAACTGGCCGGTTTAAGTTTTACCCAATAATTTTGAAAGGTTCCTTCCCTATTAGGGGCCAACCCCACTTTCCTTTCCTCACCAGGAAAAGGAAGAAGACCTAACTTCAATAAAGTTTGAAAGCCATTGCAAATCCCAATTATGGGATTTTCTTGTTCCACAAACTTACTTAACTCATCTTTCAAACCTTGCTTACACTTTATTGCTAAAACCTGACCACTTCCCAATTCATCTCCGAAACTAAACCCACCGGGAAACGCGAGACCTTGAAAATCTCTTAAGCGTTTTGGCCTACTAAGAAGTTCATTTATATGCATGACCGTCACTTGGGCCTTGGCCCTTTCAAAGCCAAGTTTAGTTTCTTGTTCACAGTTAATGCCATCACCTGCTAAAACAAGAAAATGGGGCTTTTTCTTACAACCAAGAAGAGAACTCACTATTTAAACTCCCTTTTTAAAAGCTTCAATCATCTTATCTAAACTTTGATTTACAACCTCTCTCTTTCCATTTTTAATAATTACCTGAGGTCCTGAGTGTACCTGGCCAAGCTTGGAATGAGGCAACTTCTTAAAAAGACTTAAAAAGGCTTTTTCATTTTCCTTAGAAACACTAACAACAAAACGCCCAGGACTCTCTCCAAAGAGTTTATTAATGAAGCTCCCTAGATCCGTATGATCTTCTTCATCGAGAATAAAGCCTAAACGACCACCGATAGCTGACTCAACCAGTGCAACTGCTAGTCCTCCTTCTGATAAGTCATGGCAAGATTCAAAAAGGCCTTCACCCAAAGCCTTGTAGATTGAACGGTATAAGACCTTATTTTTAATAGGGTCAATAGAAGGTATGGATTCAAGGTCGCTTTGAAGCTTTAAATCCTTGAATTGAAAGTGCTCCAAGACTTCACTTCCTGCTAACCCTTTTCCATACCCTCCAAGTAAATAGATTAGATCACCCTTATTTTTAAAGTCGCTTCCCACAGTATGATCTAGAGTTGTTTTAGAAAAAGCGGTCACCAAAAGTGTTGGTAACACACTGATTTTAAGTGGCTCACCAGAGGCATTCACGCCTCTGAAGTCATTTTTCATACTATCTTTACCACTTACAAGTGGGGTTCCATAACGAACCGTTATATCGTAAAGGCCATAACAAGCCCTTACAAGGTCCCCACATCTTAAAAGTCCATCAGGGTTGCTTCCCGATTCGACTGGATCAGGCCAACAAAAATTATCTAATAATGCGCACTGATCGATATCTCCACCATGGGCCACAACATTTCTAACTGCTTCATCCACAGCAAATTGGGCCATAATATAGGGATCCCAAAGACTTAACTTTGGTGCAAGGCCACAACCTATTTGAAGAACAGAATTATCTTCCCCTCCGTGTGGATAAAGCCATATGGAAGAACTGTCGCTAGGTCCATCTCCCTCCTTTCCAACAAAGGGCTTGAGATGAGTAGAACCAAGCACTTCATGATCGTACTGTCTAACCCAACTTTCTTTTGAAACGATATTGGGAGCAGAAAGGAGCTTTAAAAGAATATCGAGAATCTTTCCTTCTTCAAAAAACTCTTTTTCTCGAGAGTCTTCCGTTCCCCTCCACCACTCATTCCTTTTCCTAGGTCCTTTCCAGAGCGCTTTTAAATTCATAGGAGGTAATAAGTCATGAATAAGAGGTAACTCAAGAAAAGCAACTAACTCTTCTAAATGAAAAACCTCTAAGACCCCTCTGTCATGAAAAAACCCTATATCGGTTGCGGATACCCCATATTTTTTGCTCAAAGCTTTAAAAGCATCGGACTTAGTAGGGGGAACCGCAAAAGTCATCCTTTCCTGACTTTCAGAAATCATAAGCTCCCATGCCTTAAGTCCTTGGTATTTAACAGGACATTTTGATAAGTCTATTGTCGCTCCTCCAGTCGACTCCGCCATTTCCCCTACACTCGAACTTAAACCTCCAGCACCATTATCCGTGAGGGAAGAGTAAAGGCCTAGGTCTCTCGCTTTTAAAAGGAAATCTGTGACCCTCTTTTGGGTAAGAGGGTCTCCGATTTGAACAGCACTTGTGGGAGAATCTTCATTCAATTCAAGAGAACTAAAAGTGGCCCCATGAAGACCATCTTTACCAATCGCACCGCCAACCATAAAAACTCTATCACCAACCTGGACCTCCTTAAGAGAAGTGTCTCTTCCATCTTCTAAAGTCTTAGGCATAACACCAACAGTTCCACAAAAAACAAGAGGCTTTCCTGCATAATCTCTATCAAAATGAATAGCTCCATTAACTGTGGGGATCCCACTTTTATTTCCTCCATCCATTACACCTCTGTGGACCCCTTCAAGAATCAGTTTTGGATGGAGAAGGCCTTTGGGGGCCCTCATTTTTTCGGATTTATTTAATCGATGGGGAAGTCCTAGGCAAAAAACATTAGTATTTCCAATAGGCTTTGAACCAAGGCCGGCACCTAAAATATCACGATTGACCCCAAGTATACCTGTTAAAGCACCTCCGTACGGATCTAAGGCAGAAGGAGAATTATGTGTCTCTACCTTAAAACAAAGGTCCACTTTATTTTCAAAACTTACAATGCCAGCATTATCTTTAAAGACAGATTTGGCCCATTTAATTCCCCTTTCCTCCACTATATCTTTTGTGCTCTTTTGAATAAGATTTTGATAAACACCTTTTATTTTTTTTGAACCAAGTTCTTTCAAATAAGGTTTACCTTCTAAAGACTTATGGCCGTCCAAATCCTCCTCATACTCAATGGTGGCCTTAAATATCTTATGCTTACAATGCTCACTCCAACTTTGGGCCAGGATCTCAAGCTCAACATCTGTTGGTTCTTTTGGTAAACCTCTGGACTTACGGTCTTTGGTGACCTCTTTTTTATTGAAGTATTCCTTTAAAAATTTCATTTCGTTGGAACTTAAGGCAAGGCAACGCTCCTCACTTAACCTCATTAGTTCATCCAAATTCTTGTCTAAAGAGATTATTTCAACTTTGGAAGTGGGGCTTTCGGACACAACATCATCAACTTTTTCAATATGTTGAAACCTGTTTCTTTTTATAAAATCATCATAAGCAAAAACCTCTACATTTTGAATGAGCGGGTTTGCATAATTTTTAATCTCTTTATGATCTTCAAAGAAAAAATACAGCGTACCACTTTTGGCAGAAGAACAAGGTATATTTAAGAGGTTTAAAGCTTCTTTTGCACATAAACCTTTGTTATCAGTTACGCCTTGTCGATAGCCCACTTCCATAACCCATTTTGGTCTTTCTCTTTTCCAAAACACCTCATAGTCTTCACTATATATTTCATTAAGTAGAGGGTCCTTAAAAACATTCTCAAGTGAACTTTTCGACGGTTTATCAACCAAATCTAGAATATAAAAAGGAATTTTCTCATATAAAAACCCACTTTTTCCGCAAAGGTTTTGTTCCAATGGTTTAACTTCTAAGCGTATTAAACTCAAATGTAATCCCCTTTGAGCACTTTAGAAATAGCTTCAATATAAGCTTCGTGCTCCAAACGCTGCCCCCGTTTTTTAAAATCTTCAAAACTATCTTCTTCAAGACGAAAAAATCGTTTTTGAACCAGTAGTTGTCCTGTATCAATCCCTTCATCTACAAAGTGAACACTTACCCCAGAAAAAGGGATATTAGCTTCGAAGGCCCTTTCATAGGCCCTTAAACCTCTGAAAGAAGGTAAAAGAGATGGGTGAATATTAAGGATTCTTGAGTGTCCCTTTCCCTCGTCATAAAACTTGGCAACGAAGTTTGGACCTAATACTCTCATATAACCGGCCAAAAAAACCCAATCTCCACCCCACTTTATAATTTGATTGAAGACCTCTCTTTCATGAATGGACCTCTCCCTGACTTTCTTTTTTATAAGAACTGCAGGGATATTCCATCTTTTGGCCTTTTTAAGGACACCCGACTCAGGTTGATCACTAATAATTCCCACAATTTGAACGTGGTCCTTCTTATTTTCAAAAAAGGAGACAATGTTTTCAGCATTTGTCCCCTCTCCACTAGCAAGGATAACCGCCTTCATGAATTTTATACCCTAGTCTCTTTTTAAAGGTTGAGTGCTATATCTGTTCTAAAATGAGCCCCATCAAAATGAGTTAGATGGACCTCTTCATAGGCCCTGTCTCTGGCCTCTTTAAGACTTATTCCAAGACCTGTAACGCCTAAAACTCGTCCACTTTTATTTAAAAGCCTTTTTCCTTGCTTTTCTTTTTTAACTCCACTTAAAAAATAATGGGTTAAAGAGTCAGGGCCTTGATCAAGTTGTGGCATTTTAACAAATTGATCCAGCTTCATTTTCTTCCCCTTTTCTAAAAGAGGGTAACCTTCTGAAACCATAACAACATGAACAGAGCTTCCCTCTTTCATGTGAACTTTACTTCTCAAGGGTAAAGGTCTTTTTTTAATGAGGTCAGCGAGTTCACCATCTGCAGCTGCTTTAAAAAGAGGATATAAATCTTCTTTAACAAGTGGTAAAAGAATTTGGGCCTCAGGATCACCCATCCTGACATTAAATTCTAATACGTTAATACCTCCATCAGGACCTATCATAAGACCTGCAAAGAGAATTCCCTTGTAATGAACCCCTAATTTTTTCAATGATTTTAGTGTGTTTGAAAAAACCTTCTCGTCAATTTTTTCCCTTAATTCATCATCTACCAGGCCTTCATGGGAAAAGCCTCCCATACCGCCAGTATTGGGCCCTTTATCATAATCCTCTAAACGCTTATAATCTCTTGCGTACCCAAGAGTTAAGAAAGACTCACCATCACAGAGAGCAAAGGCAGAGATTTCTTTTCCAAATAACTTTTCTTCAATAACAACTTTGTCATCCTTTATAACAAATGAGTCATCCTTCATTATTTTATAAAGAAGATCCTCGGCTTCATTTTTTGAATCACACAGAAATACCCCTTTGCCAGCGGCCAATTTATCTGCCTTAATCACAATACCTAAGTTGGTGTCCATCTTATCAATCTCATTGAGGTATTGGACTCCTTCTTCATAGGAAGAAGCATTTTTGAAAGCAGCTGTTGGAATTTTAAAATCCTTCATAAGTTGCTTAGAAAAATGCTTTGACCCCTCTAACTTAGCCCCGTTCTTAGAAGGGCCTAAAACAGGAACACCTTTATTTTCTAAAAAGTCGACCACACCGTTTACAAGAGGAACTTCTGGACCAACGACAACAAGGTCAATATTCTTTTGTATTGTAAATTGGCTTAATTCATCAAAATGATTCGGATTTAAGTTTAACCCTCTTATTTTTTCTGAAGCAAAGGGGGTCATAGGGTCAGGGCAAATATAAACTGAACCAACCTCCTGTGATTCGGCCAATTTAAAAGCTATAGCTTGCTCTCTACCTCCGGACCCAATAACAAGTATTGTTCTTAGAGTATTCACGAAACCACTCCCTTATTTAGAGTCCATTATTTAGAGTCCATCCTCTCAATGTCTTTAATTAAACTGCCTAAAGTCAAAGCCTTAGAAAAAGGTTCTTTTTTATAAACTTTTTCACAAACATAATTGGATAAAGATTGATAAATCATTGAATAAACAGTTTTTTGCTCTTCCATTAATGAAGGTGGCTCTGGGTTTACAGGAAAGTTAGATTTATAGAAGTGATCTTTCCAGTCCTTCATTCCCTTTAACCTTGCTTCTTCTTTGGCGAGAGAAACATAATGGGCCCATTTTGTTTTTCTATAAAAAACTCTTAAAATCTCTTTAGAAAGAGGTACACCTTTATAGGTTAGACGGAGTTCATCCGGACCTAAGCTATCAACTAAAACAAAATTTCTTTGACCAATAAACGGGCCTGGACCATTTTCCATACCCCACTCACATTTCCCATCCCATAAAATGAGGTCCATTTCTTTGAAAAAAGATCTCAGTTGGACTGCCACGAGACTATTCCATTCAATAAACGCCGCCCATTCCCCATCACTTAAACCAGAAATTTTTTGGGCCTCTTCGTAATTGAGGAATCGGTCCTCCGGTTCCCACTTAGTTGAAAACTCTATAATTGGGAAGTCCCAAAGCTTTTTCTCATACTTACCTTGGTACAGGTCTTCCATAAAAGCTTTAGATTGTGATTGAGGAAGGCCTTTTAAAAGCTCTTCTAAATAAGCTTTATTCTTAAGTCTTTTTCTAAAAGAGCTTCCTTCAGGTAAGCCGAAACGAAAAACGACCTCCAATGGAACCATTCCTTCAAGCTTGGGGTTTTTAAAAGAAGAATAATCCCAAACACTTAGGTTACTATTCCACTTTGGCTTTTGAACTTTAAAAGGAGCAAAGTCTAAATAAAGAGGTTCCTCTACTTCAAGTTTTTCCCACTCTTTATTTTCTTTGAGGTCAATAGGGCCTTTATCATTCCAAGCTCCCTTAAGGTGAGTTTTGAGACCATTTTTCTTTAACCACTCTAAACAAGAGTTTATGAGAGGGTTGGAGTTCATGTAACTGGGAAGATTATCTGGTAATTCCCAAGATTTGCAATTTTCCAGGTAATCGTAGATGGCCAAACTCATAAGGGCCAAACTATTTCCTTTTAATGCTAACTCATCAGGCATCTTTCCCCAGTCAAAAAGTGAATAATGATCAGAGAAATCAAAAAGCCATGGAGTTCCTCCTTCTACACCTCTGATTTTCTTTACAGAGCCTAGTCGGTAAACCTTTGGAATCACGTTTTCAGACTTATCAACACCTTCATTAACTACAAGATTCATATTTCCTCCCTTAATTTTCGAAAGAAGACTTCTCAATAAAAACCTTTTCTAGAAAGAATCAAATCCCCTCTTCAACCAGCGAAGGGCATTAATGCAATTATTAACTCCAAACCAAAGCCCTCCTTTCTCAGCCAAACTAAAGAGGTTTAAGGCACGACTCGGGTTATCCATAGTTTGCTTATTCATCATTGGTACATGTAAACAATTTGACTTTAAAACTATTTCTTTTTCCTGATGGACCAGTAGGATATTCCAGGTATTAGGGTTGAATTGATTTGAAATCTCTAAGTCGATGTTCTCTTCTTTTGAAATCTTAAGAAGGTCCCTCAAAGCTTTATCAACATATTCATAAGGCTGAACGAGGGAATCAACATAAACATTAACTCTTTTTTCTTTGGCCCATTTTTCATCCTGAATTTTTTCAATAAAACTTATGATTGAGCTTTCATTATAGGGCGCACAGGTTGCTACGGGTGTCCCTTTTGGCATCTGGAGTGAAGCCAAAAAAGCATCAAGACCTCCAAAGCAAGAAGGAAGTGGTACGCCAAATACCGGCACTTTTGTTTGAGAAGATACGCACCCTGGCAAAGCTGCCGATAGACCTGCTCCTGCAATGACATAGTTAGCGTCCAAACTTTGACATAATAATCGCAATTTTTCTCCATCCCTATGGGCACTTAAAACCTCAAAAATAAACTCTGAGTGAGGCCTTAACTTTTCCAAGCAGTCTTCAAAAAAAACTCGATCACTCTGACTACCATATAAAACTATTCCTTTCATTTACTACCTACCTTTTAAACGATATTTTAACTTTTATTTAACCTTTAATTAATTTATTAGGCTTGGTGAAGTCCACTTTAAGTCCTTTTCAATTGACCTTTTTTGCGCAAAAGCCATCCCTTCTTTAAGCTCTGTTGGGTAATTTTTTGTGACACACCCAAAACAATGACTACGTCTATCAAAAACATTTAATAAGTCCTCTTCATTTAAGAAAAAGAGGTCCTTTACTCCCAAGTGAGTGGCCATTTCATCATATGATTTTTGGTTAGCTAGTAACTCACTTTTTTCTGGAAAGTCCACTCCATAAAAACAGCCGTATTGTATTGGAGGGCAGGAAAAAGCCAATGAAAGTTCTTTAGCACCTTTGCTTTTTAGTTCAAAAATGAGGCTTCTGAGAGTCGCTCCCCGAACCAAGCTATCATCAACTAAAAGAAGTTTTTTATTCTTTATATTTGACTCCTGAACAATAAACTTTTGCTTTAGGGCCTCACCTCTTTTGTTTCTTGGTAAGATAAAGGTTCTCCCACTTTTTTTCTCCTTAAGAACACCTTCCACCATAGGCAAGTTTAATACCCTAGCAACTCCATAAGCTGCATCAAGCCCTGTTTCTGGTATGGCAGAAACTGCGTCATAGCTTTTAAACACATTCTTTCTATTCAATATTTTTTCGGCAAGAACTGCTCCTAATCGACGCCTAGTGTTTTTGACGAAACTTCCCTGAATCTTACTTTTAGAAGAAGAAAAGTAAATGCGTTCAAACATGCAGGGAGCTTCTTTCAACCCTCCCGCTCCCAGCCCTTTTCCAGAAACAAGTTCCGCGGATTGAAAGATGCCGTCAAAGTCAATCAGAACAACCTCACCAGGCTTAACTTCACGGACAACCTGATAACCGATTCCTTCTAAAGCGATTGTTTCAGATGCGAAACCTATTTGACCTCTTTCATCTTTCCCAAAAACAAGAGGTCTTATACCATGAGGGTCTCTGTAAGCGACAAGCCCTACGCCCTGAATAATAAGAAGAAGCGCATAGCCCCCCTCTAATTTTTCTGATAACCGCTTCATGCATGCTTGCACCTTACAAAAAGAGGATGTGTTACCCTTTTCTTTAGATAAATAAGATTCTTCAATAAAAAAAGATTGGAAGAGCCGAAGCATCAATTCTCCATCATTTTGTCCTTTTAGAATTCTTTCTTTCCCTTTTGAATCTTTTTCAATTTCCTCTTTAAGAGAAAAATAGTTAACGATATTTCCATTGTGAACAATACCCATCAAGGGGACTTTCGTTTTTTCACTCTCTAATGAATTGTAGTGAGCCTCTTCATTAAAAAGACCTTGAGGATCAAAAGTCTTAAAGGGAGGTATGTTGAGTTCTGAAGGGCCTCCGACGGTCTCATACCTTGTATGCCCCAATAAAAATGTTCCATCCAATTCACAAAAATCTTTTTCAGTAAGATTAGAAAAGACTTCCGATACCAAGCCTGGGCCTTTTTTCAATTTTAAAGAGTCACTTTTTGTTTGAGAAGATAGAAGCCCAGCTGCATCTTGTCCCCTGTGCTGAAGAAGCTTAAGACCCTTCACTAATTTTTTTGCACTATGATGATTCAGTGAAACACTGTGATGGTTTTTAAGAAATGATTTTTCGAAAAGGCCAATGATACCGCACATGCCCTGCCGCCTATGAAAGGTTGCCAAAATCAATGATCCGATACTGCCTTTTAGGAAGACCGTTGGCCAGTAGTTTTCAAAGAAAATTTTTACTTAAATTCTTTACCAAAAATTTTAGTGCACTTTACTTGACTTTTATGTAGATTGGCAGTCTTGCCCTTAAAATTGCCACCCGAGCTCAAGAAAAACTCTATCGTGTTCTGAAAATGTGCTTATCTGCCCTGCCTTTTTAGGCTCCTGTTTTTCAATAATGTCTGCCCAGATTGACATTGAAAACTGATCACTCAAGAAAAACTTCATCGTAGGTTGGTACCAAAGATCTTGGTTATTAAGGCCCCAAAAAACAAAAAAACTTAACTCCATCAAATCACCAAATAGAGGAAAGCTCATTTGTGAGCTAACCCAATTATAATAAAACTCGGTAAAAGAATCATGATGGTATTGAAGACCTAATTGAAATTTATTTTCAGTTGAAAAATCAAAACCAAATACACCAATCATATTATTTAAATACTTAACAGCAAGTGTATCTGGATCATTAACTGGTCTATTAAAATGATTAACAAAATCCAAACGAAAAACGAAATCCCCAGTTGCATAAGTACTACTTAAACCTGTTGAATGTATTTGCTTAAAGACAGGAGATAAAGTTCCACTAATGGGAACATTATTAAAGTAAGTTGCATTTTTCAAATCCAAGGCCAAGTTTCTATTGCGGTGATAAAAGTAATAAACATCTACATCTAAACCAAAATCAAAAAGATAACCTAGACGTCCCCCTATTTCCGAATCATACATAAGTTGGGGCGCTTGCATATCTTCTCTATCTAGGTGGGCCAAACTGGCGGGTGTGGTATCAAAAGTATCCCCTTTCGAAGGGAATTTACTATTTTTTGGTTTAGGAATAGCAATCAATTGTCCGCTAAACTTTTCTCCCAAATACTCATAGTTAAGTGCAAAAACTGGTATTCTTGTCCATTTTAGATCTGAAATAAAAGGGTCTTCAAAATTTCTTGCGTTTACAAAATCAAGTGGATAAATTCCAAAAGTTTCTCCCCAACCAATTTCCTGAAGGCCAAAAGTAAAAGTAGAATTTTCTCTTACAATTTTGTACGTAGCCTCTGTTAATGTATCTGATTTAGGTGCTTCATCATCTAACAAAAACCTAGAAGATATAGACACCTCTTGCGTAACCTCATCATTTCCGAAATTTTTAAAATAAGCTTTTACATGAGCATAGGGCCTCTTAAGAGAGAACGTATCTTGGCCATAAAGATAGGATGATCTTACACCAAACTCTCCACCAATCTTAACTGTGCCTTTTTCAGCTTTTGATACATCAATAAGTAAAAGGAAGCCTATAAAGATCCACAGAAAATCTTTTCCCTGAATCATTCAGCAAGGTTCCTCTTATTAAAAAGGGCCGTTTGAAAATCCCTTGCTTCCATTTCCTCGATTTCTATAAGTGATTTTTTATTATCATTAATAGCATCAACGATATTCATTTGACTTGGCCTTAAACGACCGGCCAATTTTTTATACCCCTGGTAATAAATCTTTTTTAAGAGTTTACCCGAGACACTCATAAGATGAGCCTGCCTCGGTCTAAAACCTTTTTTAGAAATAAGAACCTTCAATTGTTCATATGTAAGGCCTTTCTTTTTGGCCTGAAGATGAAGTAGCCAACTCTTTTTTGTTTCTTTCAATAACTTAGCAGTGTAATCCCCACTCCAACGCATACGACTTATATCTCCATTGGCAGCCTGACCTGTTAACTTTTGGGAAAGTCCAACTCTAACACTTCTTTTTAAATTAGGAATAAAGACCCACATATTTTCATCAAGCATCAATAAATTTCTTCCTCTATCTCTTTTTGGAAGAAGAGTTTTAATGAGAGTTCTATTATTACCTTTTATGGAAACATTAAACTGACTAGGTTTCTCCTCTTCCCCCTTATTGGTAACTTTAACCTTCATAAAAAAGGATTCAGAAGGGTTACGTACCTCATCAGCTCTTTTCAAAATATCTTCTGCGGATGGACCTTCCACTGACGCAGGCATCCGCCCTTCCGCCACTTCGTTTCCATCTTCACTAACGACTGGTGGTGTGCCCACGTCTTTAGAAGCAACACTTGTTTCACCTTCAACTTCCCCTTCAGGTGCTTTCTCAGAAACATCCTCTGTTGGGGCTTCGGCTGTTTTTTCTTCTTTAACTGACCCGGTGCTTGTTTCACTTCCTTCATCTTGTGATAACAAAGGGCCTGATAAAAAAGTCAATAACCCTAAAAATAAAAATGTTTTAATAAGTTTTAGCATTTAAACCTTCCTTATCTTAAACAGATCTTAAAAGATCAGAAATTTTTTGATTTATAACTCTTAGAGAAGCTAAAAATGTGGCGACGAAACTTGTTACCGTCCCTATAATAAATGTTTGGACGGCCATCCATTCCTGTAACTCAATTTTAACGTGAAATTGTCTCGTTAAACCTGGCGCAGGAGGCATTAAAATTCCATCTTTTAAAAAGCTCAAATTGATTGCGTATACAACAAAGATTCCAAAAAAGGCTCCGAAAACGCCAACTAAAAAACCCTCATTACTAAAAAGCTTTAAAACCTCAATTCTACTTTCTCCGTTGGCCCTTAAGTTTCCTACCTCTTGGCGTCTCTCTAGAATTGAAGTTGAAACTGTATTAAAAATTCCCAGGATGACAATAACTAAAATTATAATTTGAATAACTCCAAATTGAGCATCCAACCAATCAACAGAGTGTTGATAATAGACCTTATCCAAAACATGAAAAGGAATACTTTCTAAATCTATATCACTATCAGCGACAAAATTTTCTATATTTTCCCAAAGTCCCAGGCCCTTCATTCCAAGAGAAACGGATTCAACTTTTTTAGTATCAAGTAAAAGATGGGCAAGATCGAGCTGAATTCTAAAAACGCTATCGTCAAATTCCTTACTCCCGGTATGAAAAACTCCCGTAACGTAGGTATCAACGGCATTCATACTTCCATAAATTGTGCTACCTAAGACTGTTATCCTGTCACCAATTTTGGCATTCAATGCCCTGGCAAGTCCTTTTCCTAAAATAATACCTTCTTTTTCATTTGAAAGGTTTTTACCTTCAACAATATTAAGAGTGTTAAAAAAAGAAAATTCTGCTTTTCCATCAACACCTTGACCTTTTCCACTTATATTCATTTCCCCATTTGTTAAAAGTGCAAAGAAATTAACTCGAGGAAAAAGAAGCTTAACACCTGGAACTTTTGCTAGGTTTTCTTTAAGTGAACCATAGTCTTCTATCCAATGCTTCCAAGGTTTCTCGTAAACTGAATTGTGATAGCCCTTCATATTAATTTGGCCATGACCGTAACGAGCATGAATCGTATTATCTCTATATTGATTCATGATTCCTACATTAAAACCTTTAAAAACTAAAAGAGCACCGGTTCCAATTCCTATAGTTAAAACCATTGCCAGAGTTCTTCTAAAATTTCTCGCTAAATTTCGAAAGGCCAGTGAAAATAACATTACGTTAACCTCCCATCTTTAAGAATGACAAGTTCCTCAGCAAATTCATGAACCATCGTATCGTGACTTGACAAGATAATTGAGGACCCATATTCATCACTTAAATTTTTAAGAAGATTTACAATTTCCTTTCCTGTTTTTTGATCAAGACTAGCGGTAGGTTCATCACCAATAATAACAAGAGGTCTTTTCGTAAGTGCTCTAGCAACTGCGACTCTTTGTCTTTGGCCACCACTCATTTCAAGAGGTCTTTTATCCCTATGGTCCCAAAGTCCCACATCTTTTAAAGCCTTATGAACCAGCTCTGTTCGTTCCTTTTTGGGAACACCTTGCCTGACAAGAAAAAATTCAATATTCTCTTCAGCACTTAATACAGGAAAGAGATTGAAGTGTTGAAAAATAAAACCAACTTGATTCCTTCTTATGTAATTTTTATCTTCCTCTTTTAAGTTTTTGAACTTTTTGCCTTCGAAATCGATATCACCGCCTTGTATATCCTCAATTAGGCCTAAAACATTAAGAAATGTTGTTTTACCAGAGCCAGAGGGGCCTGATAAACAATAGAATTTTCCTTTTTGAAAATCCATTGAAACCCCCCTTAGAGCTTCAATGTTTACATTTCCAAAACTATAAGAAAACGTCAGATCATGACAACTAAAAATGGTGTCCATAAGTCAACTTTTGTAAGGTACGTTCTAAGGATTCCATCAGGGAATACCCATATAGAACTCATAGTAACAGGCCCCATTTTTTTAAGAAATGATGCAATTTTTTCTTCAATCTTTTAAATAACTTAACCGAATTAGAAAAATGGAAATGTTCATTTTATTACCCTCAAAAGGGTCCATTTATGCAAAAGATAACTATTTATCTCAACAAAAGAGCTTCCAATACGTCTTATGATCATTGGAGAAAAAAAATAACAAGACAACTCTTTAGAAGTCATCTCATTTTTAAAACTCCTTCCTCAATTGAAGAGCTTAACCAAAACCTAAGAGAAGACATTGAAGAAAAAGTGGATGCCATAATTAGTGTTGGCGGTGACGGAACAGCAAATACAGTGATCCAAAATATAGCCAAAACGGAAGTAGGACTCCTCGTTATACCAGCAGGAACAGCAAATGACCTTGCAAGTGAATTAAGCGATCCGAAGGATATTGAACAAATTATTCAATGTATAAGACTTGAAACAAAGAAAAAAATTGATCTGATTAATATAAATGGACAATTTATGGCGACTAATGGGGGTATCGGGCTTGGAGGAATCGTTGCCGCCAAAATCAATGACCTCCGACAAGACTATCCCTTGTTTAAAAAAGTTATGCAGCTTTCTGGAAGTAAAATATATTCTTTATTTTTAGGTTATGAAATATTGACTGATAAGCTTGATTATTATGACCTAGAACTTAAGTCACCTAATTTTCACTTACAAGAGAAAGCCGTGGCCGTCTTAATCAATAACCAATCTACTTTGGCCGGTTCTTTCATAGTTGCACCTGAAACAAATAATGCTGATGGGGCTTTTAACGTAAGTCTCTTCACGCATCCTAACAAAAAAGACCTCTTGAAAGCTCTTTTGGAGCTTTCACAAGGTAACCTCCCCAAAAATGACCCCTATTTCAAATCTTACGAAACAACTGAACTAGAGATCATTAATAATAACCCCGAGAAAATGATTTCCTTTTTTGGTGATGGTGAAGTTTTTGCCCCATCAAACCGATGGGAAATCAAAGTTGAGAAAAAGGCCCTTACAGTTTATGCAGTTGACCCCAGTAAGGACCTCGTCGATTGGGTTGCAGAGGTCACATTGACGTGAAAGCTTTACTGACAGGATCTACAGGTTTTTTGGGTAGCTATATCCTTAAGGATCTAATCGATCACTTTGACCATATTTACCTTCTTATAAGAAAACAAAGCTTACAAAAAGCAAAAAATATTTTCCCAAATGAAGATAAGATATCTTTTGTTGTTGGCGACTTACTCAATATGGATGTTATTGAAGATGCTAAAGAGTACCAAAATATAAAAGAAGAGGTTAGCTCGATCATTCATATTGCTGCTTACTATGATATTGAGGGGAGTTTATCTGAATGTTATTCCCATAATGTTATTGGAACACAAAATCTTCTGTATTTTGCAGGACTTTGTCCAAATATAGATTCTTTTCATTATATAAGTACAATTGCAGTCAGCGGTTCACATTCAGGAACGTATTACGAAAGTGTTTTAGATGAGGGTCAATCTTTTTCCAATAGCTATGCAGAAACTAAATACTTTGCCGAGTTTCAAGTTCAAAACTGGGAGTTCAAAAAACCCATCAAAAGAAGGATTTACAGACTAGGTGTTATTATAGGAGATTCAATATCTGGTCATATTCCAAAGATTGATGGCCCCTATTATTTCACAGAGTTTCTTCTCCAAAATAAGGACAAAAAAGATATTTTAAACTCCCTTCCCGTTATACCCATCCCTTACAAAAAAGACAGTCTCTTTCCCATTATTCCGGTCGACCATGCCAAATACTTTGTTATACAGGGAATTATTAGTAACCTAGATGATTTACCTTTAAAAACCTATCACGTTGTAGGAACAAACCTTCCGACTATTGATGAGTTTATAAAAGATTGCTTTAAAGCCGTAGGTTTAAAACCAAACCCTTTTCCTTTGCCCAATACAAAATTTGGTCCCCATGTTGTGGAACTTTTGGGAATCCCAAAGGAACTCTTACTCTATATGTACTCTGAATGTATCTATGACCAAAAAAACTTTAACAGAGATCTAAGGGGAGACCAAGAAAGTAATTATAATACATACAAAGAAAATATCTTCGCTCCTATTAAAGAAAAGGCCCTTGAAGGGGGTGATGGATGAAACATATCCTCTCCCTAGCGTACGCATCAAGAAATACAAACTTTGATAAAATTATCCGTTTTGAGGGAGAGGATATCAGGATAACCCAATTTTCTACGGGTTTTCATTTTAATCTGACAAAAGACCTTATTAAAAAGTACGATGGTGAATGTGACCTTATTTGCCTTTCTGGTATTCCTCACAGGATTCATCTCCCTCGAAAAGATATCGTCAACCCGACTTCCAATAAGCTTAAGTTAAGCTCTGATCAAACCCCCATATTAGATGGTGAAATACTTGAAGAAGTTTACCTTCCCTGGATGTTAAGACAGGTTTATTTAAAAGAGCCAGAACTTATCTCCAATAAAAAAATATCCCTTTATTGTGGCTCTCAATTTATACATTGCCTTGATGTCATTAAAGAGTTTGCAGGAGACATAAGGCTCTGTGACCCCTATTACTTTTTTCATATTCCGACTCTTTTTAGGAATAAAAAAGGATTAGAAAGGTTTTTATCATTTTCCTCAAACCTACTTAAAAAAATGAATTTTAGAAAACAGAATATTCCAAGTTTCTCTGAAAAAGATATGCTCATAGGGAAGGGTCTACGAAGATTTTTTTCTTCCCATGTTTTTATAGGGACGAACTCAACTATTTCCAGTGTTGATTTAGAACATCTGAGAGGAAAAACCCTAATTATCGACTTCCTCAACCCTCTTTTGGAAAAAAAATTAAAATCTTTTGGAGTTAAAAATATTATTTCATGCCTGCCTTCTTTAAAAAACTTTCCTTTCTCTAGTTTCGCCCTTTATGAAGGGCTTCTCCAACTTACAAAAAATAATAACAACCCTCTAAGTGCAAGCGAAATACTGTCTTGGGTCGGCGACAGTAAATTAGGACCAGAAATAAAAAACTTTCAAAAAACATCGACACCCAATCAAAAAGAAACATTCGCCTTTATTATTCATCCTTTAGCAGCAAAAATGCTTTTTAAAGCGAAGTCTCTTAAATGGCTTAAAAGTTATTCTAAACCCCTTGAAAGATCAGTAGAGAATATGGCCTCTAATTTCCCAGGTTTTTTCTATGGGAAAATTAAAGGAATCGTAAGTGAAAAAAATGGAAAAGAAGTGGAGGGTATTATTTACGCAGTTCCTGATACCCCTAGAAAACTTCTTGAAGCCGATACTTCTACTATTTATAAAAAGTTAGTTGATCTTTCCTATAAGGCAAGGGAAGATGGCGCTAATATAATTGGCCTTGGAGCCTATACCAAGATTGTCGGAGATGCAGGAGTAACTGTCGCAAGAAGAAGCCCTATACCTGTTACGACGGGCAATAGCCTTTCCGCAGCTTCAACTCTGTGGGCAGCAAAAGTAGCTGTTCAAAAAATCGGAATTACTCAAAAAGTTGATGGGAAGTGGAAAGGCAAAACCATGGTGGTTGGCGCTACAGGTAGCATTGGTGCTGTTAGTGCTAAAGTCCTGGCATCACGTTGGGAAGAAGTTATTCTAGTTGCGCCAAGAGGCTATAAGCTTCTTGAACTCAAAGATGAAATTGAAAAGATAGACCCTACCACTAAAATTACAATTGCAACATCACCAGAAGCCGAACTCATTGGGACATGTGATCTGATTATTACGACAACGAGTGCTCAGGGTAGAAAAATTTTAGATATTGAACAGGTAAAACCTGGTTGCGTTATATGTGATGTAAGCAGACCTTTTGATATCCAAGAAGAAGATGCTCTCAAACGCCCAGATGTTATGGTTATTGCAAGTGGAGAAGTTCAACTTCCAGGTAATATTGAAAGTAAAGTAGACCTTGGTCTTGAAGGAAATGTCGTTTATGCCTGTCTTGCCGAGACAGCTCTTCTCGCACTTAATGGTACTTTGGAAAACTTCACCCTTTCAAGAAATATAAATTATAAAAAAGTTTTAGAAATTGATAAAATGGCCTCTGAGCATGGTGTTCGACTTTCCGCGATTATGGGACACTCAGGTTTTGTCACGGATCAGGAATTTGAGTTATGTAAAGAGCACGCACTTTTAAATTTAAAAAACTGGTCTGTTAAAGAAAGTGAGGATAATTCATGACCGAAAAATACTTTAAAAGCCTTAATTACTCTCTTGGAAATGAAGACACAACACTTGAAGTTGAAATGGTTAAGAAATTAAATCCTAAGAAAGTATTGGCCGTTGCCGGTAGCGGAGGTCGCAGTCTTCCCCTTCTATGTCATGGACCTAGTGATCTTTATTGCGTTGACCTTTCAAAAGAACAAATACACCTAACTGAGCTAAGATCAAGCTGTTACAAAGAGTTTTCATTAGAAGATTATCTGCTCTTTTGGGGTTACCCTCCTTATGAGCCAGAAGATAATACAAGAAAAAGAAATACTCTTTTTAATGAGCTTGACCTATCAGATGATTGTAAAAAGTTTTTCTCCAGGCTTTATGATGAAATTAACTGGATTTCACCACTTTATTTAGGGAAATGGGAGAAAACATTTCAAGTCGTTGCAAAAATAATAAAAAAGATAATGGGAAGTCAACATGATAAACTTTTTCAATTTTCTACCCTTGAAGATCAATTAGATTACTATGAAAAAGACTTTCCTCACTTAAGGTGGCGGTTTCTTGTCTTTCTTATGGGTAATAAGAGTTTCTTCAATGCTCTTCTTTACAAAGGCCACTTTATAGAAAAAAACGTAGAAGAAACTCATTTTGAATACTACCTTAAAAACTTTGACCACCTTGTAAAAAATGTATTGGCCAAAGAAAGCTTCTTTCTTCAACTTGTCTTTCTTGGAAAAGTTCTGACAAAAGAGGGCATCCCTATAGAAGCAGACCCTTCTATTTTTGATGATATAAAAAGAAGCTTAAACGAGGGAAATGCCTCTTTACATCTTGAGCAAAAAGATATTTTTGAACTAGTAAAGAAAATCGATAACATTGACTTCTTTTCTTTTAGCGATGTTCCTTCTTATTTTACAGGTGATGTTGAAAAAAACTTTCTTCAAAATATAAGACCATGCCTTTCATCTAATGGGGTCGTTGTTCTTCGTTATTATCTTCGTATCTCCGAAGTTGACGAAACTGGCTATCAGGATATCACTCAAGATTTTTCTAATTTAATAAGAAAGGAAAAGGTAGGAATGTATAGGATTAAAATACTCAAAAATATTTCTTAATGAGAAACTCTTGTAAAAGATATAAAGAAGATTCTTTAACCTTTCCTTATCAGGTCAGCTGCCATTAAAAGAGATTTAAGAGAAAAGACTTGGCAACTCTTACAAATTCTATTTGTTACCAGGCTTACACCATAATGATTCTCCTGAACACCTTTCAATTCATGCGAAACAATAAACATCGGACCTTGATTTGTACCACACACAGAGCAGCAGGCATTCGCTTCATTTTCTTCCATTAAACATTTCTCCCTTTTTTTAAAAAAATTATCACTTTTTTAAACTTTTTTAAGATTCGTTAATATTTATATTAACACCTAACCGAGTTTTTTTCTCAGCTTTAGCGATTACAAAAATTACACGTAATATAATCAGATACTTAGGTTATGGTCTTCATCAAATTTTAAAGAAGAGAATAATAAATTAAACTGAAATGTTAAGAAATGAAGATAAAGTGATACATTTCATTCACTTACAATGCCAATAGTTTTAGTCAAAATGCCCCTTGTTCTTAACACTTTTAATTAAAGGTTTTTTTTGAAAATCTTAATGGAAATAGCAAGTAAGATTATGCCTGAAACAGACCTAAGTACATTAGCACCACCGACTCCCAACTTTCTTGATATCCACCCAGATGCTCTGAGTACAACATAAACAAAAATTAGGTTCAAAAAGACGCCCAGAAGAATATTAACTTTTTCAAACTCTGCCCGGAGGGAAATTAACGTTGTCATTGTCCCTGCTCCTGCAATAAGGGGAAAGGCCAATGGAACGACAGAAGTACTTGATATTTCAGGCTCTGGCTTAAAAATGACTATATTTAAGACCATTTCCATCCCAATTAGAAACATCACTAGAGAGCCCGCGAGGGCAAATGATTGCACATCAAGAGCAAATAATTCTAATATAGTTTCTCCTATATAAAGGAAAAGAACCATTAATATACCTGAAACAATCGTCGCTTTTCCTGGGTCTATAATTCTATTTTTTTTTCTTAAATCAATGATGATAGGTATCGAGCCCAAAATATCTATGACAGAAAATAAAACTAGAGTTACGGATAGTATTTCTTTAAATTGAAAAGATCCAATCATGCTTTTTCCTTTGTTTTTTAAACAAAAGTTAGGCCATTGGTGTGTCCTCTGGTCTCTTAAACTGAATTGAATATAGATTTAAAACCTCTTCTAGCCAAGAAAAAACAGGGTCACCTGACTCTAAAATTTCAAAGCAACTCAATGTCCTGGCCCAATAGAAAATTCCTGCGACAGCATAATCACTATAAGCTGGACTATCACCTCCTAAGAATGTACTGGCGGTTATCGTTTTCCTAAGAGGCTTAAGCATGACATCCTGAAAATATTCTCTTCTTTCATTACGTAAATCTTTGAGTTCACTAAGGTTCACATCCCCCCATAGAAATTTTATTTTGTTCTCCCATAATGACCTTCTTGTAGAGTCTATCGTCAGGTTTTCTTCCGCTAAATCAACCATAATAAGAGCGTAAATTTCCTCGAGTAAAACGTCAAAAGACCAAAAGTCAATAAACCTTGAAGCTCCTAAGCCCGCGGCTCCACCAAAAAGGCTAGGAGAATCTGTAAAGTTTCTTTCCAAATACTTAGTTATTTGAAATGCTCCTTTTACTATCCTTTCACCATCAATCAAAACTGGAGCTTCGTTCTTTAATTCAAGGATATCAGGTGTTTGGTCCCACGGAACTTTTATAAATTCACAATTTGCCTTTACGTGGTTTATTGAAAATCGGACTTGCCATGAGTAAGGATCCACAGGAAACTTTCCATCTTTCACAATTTCTTTAAGCTTAATCATTAAACCAATCTCCCTATATCAGAGTACTTACTTCAATAAAGCCTTTTATTTATATATTTTACAGCTGCTTAAAAGTCCATAAAGGCTCACAATTTTGCCTCTTCTCTGGCCAAACCCCTTTAAATTCAGAGAAAATATGACCAAGAAGGAGGCCATTTGATGGATATTTACCTAGTTGGTGGAGCCGTAAGAGACAAACTTTTGGGGCAAAACCCCACTGACCTAGACTATGTTGTCGTTGGAGCAACTGAAGAGGAGATGGAAAAAGAGGGTTTCAAAAAAGTGGGGAAAGCCTTCCCTGTTTTTATCCATCCAAAAACCAGAAGCGAATATGCTCTCGCAAGGAAAGAGGTTAAAAAAGGAAAAGGACATAAAGCATTCACGTTTGAATTTGCTCCTACTGTAAGCCTTGAAGAAGACCTTATTAGAAGAGACTTGACTATAAATGCAATGGCAATGGACGAAAGTTCAAAGAAAATTATTGACCCCTTTAACGGCCAAAGAGACCTCCAAACAAAAACCCTTAAGCATGTGTCCCCCCATTTTGTAGAGGACCCTCTTAGGGTTCTTCGAGTTGCCCGGTTTCATGCCCGTTTTCCAGACTTTTCCATCGATCCAAGCACCCTGGAGCTTATGAAAAATATTACCAATTCAGGTGAACTTAAAACCCTTTCCAGTGAAAGGATTCTAGAAGAGTTATCCAAAGCCTTTTTAGCTCTAAAACCTTCTCTCTTTTTTGAGGCCCTCCAAAAGTGCAATGCCCTTAAAGAGCTTTTTCCCTCCTTTGAGCCATTAAAATCCAGTAAAAACAANNTGTTNAANNTNAGTGACTGGGAATACTCATTCCAAATCTTGGATTTGGCCAAAACCTTTGACTTTTCCCTNGACCTTCTTTTTGCTTCTTTTTTTATGATTTTTGGCAAGTCTTCCAAAAAANCCCAAAGAGANAAAGANCTAAAAAAGCTAGAAGCNGCNTTAGAAGAGCTCCGATTCCCTCAAAAAGCCAGACAACTTTGCCTTGANACGGCNAGATACAATCAAATTGGCCATAAATTACTAGAGTCTTCNCCTGANGAGTTACTCGATCTTTTTAAAAANCTTAAAGCGTTTCATCAAGGCCATNCCATGCTTCCAGATTATTTAAAATGCATAGAAGTTGAGCTTAAANTTCTTNATGGAAATGAAAATAGCTCTGAAATGCCTTCTAAAATTTTTNACCTTATTCAAGAGCTTAAAAATTTAAATACGACTCAGCTTGAGTCTAAATTCCAAGGAAAAGCCCTGGGGGAGGCCATCGATAAAGCAAGGAAAGAGATCATTACTTCCCTAATCCAAAAGCCTTGATTAAGAAGCCTTTTTGTCTTGATCTCCACCATCTTCGCTTCTTTCTTTCTTTTCAACTAAATCAAGCATGGTCATATAAGGTGAGATTAAATTATGCTTAAGGATTGCATCATTCAATTTATTTCTTGCGGGGATATTTGATAGGAGTATACTCATTTTATGGAAATGAGTAGCGCAACCCTCATCTAAAAGAAGTTTGTAAATAAAAGAAACAAAAAGTGACCTTTCAGAAAGTAACTTGATAACATCTTCAAATTCTGGGTAAAGCTTTGAATAAGAGACGACCTGTGAAAGTATGGCCCTATCTAATTTTCTTATATCACTAACTAAAAACACGTATTTTAATAAGTTTCCAAAAAGGTTCTTTAGGTCTTCGACTTTCTCATCTCTCAATTTTTCAATTTTTTTATCGATAACCATAACATCAAAATTTAAAAAATATTTTAACCCCTTAGCATATTTTAAAATTATTTCAAATGCATCACTGATGATTTCGAGGCAAATGTTATTTAAACCTCCCCCCTCTCCGATAAAATCATCTAAGCGTTTTGATTTTTTAATTTTTTCAATAGAGCTATATAAAAGAGTTACCCCTTCTAAATTTTCCAATAGATCTCTAAAAAAGTGATCCATTTGCTCTTCTAGATAATTTTTTGAGTGCCTTTCTTCAGAATACGAAACGAACTCTTCAAAGAAGTACAGTGCAGTTTCAATCGCTTTTTTTAATTTAATACCTAGTGATTCTTTATCCTCTACAGGGTGAATATCTTTATAAAAGGTAAACTCTAATTGATCATTCAATGCTTTTTGATAATAATTTTTCAAATTTGTATAATCTTCTATTACAAAAAGAACTTTATTTAAAATACCTTCTTTATCAAAAATAGGCTTGTAGGCTAACTTAAGCGTTTTGTTTTGATTTTTATCCCTTCCAGAATAAGGTATTTCCTTTGGAAGGTAATCTTCAACTAATAAAAACTGTTTTTCATCTTCACCAAACATTAATTCAAACGAATTAACCAAAACACTGTAGTTTTCTCCATTCCTCTCATAATCGACAAATAAAATATCAAAGATACTTTTTCCCTCTATCACTTCGCCAAATAGTTCTTTTGAATAATTAGAAATTGGCGGTATAACATTCAATTCCTCATTAATACAAAAGATTGAATGACTTAAACTATCCAAGATATTTTGAATATCATCTGTTCTTTCCTTAACTTCTTTATCTAGTTTTCTAGCATTCTCCTTCTCTACATCTAAAAGTTTTTTTCTCCATTCACTTAAAGATATATTTTCTTTTAACTTTAAAATATTTTGGACAAGGCTTAAACATTCTGAATCACTAAAAGGTTTTCCTAAAAGCCCATCAGGTTTTTCTTTTGGTCCTAAAATTTCATATTCCTCAGAAGTTTTAGAACTCATTAATATGAAGGGGATTCCTTTGTTTCCTGGGGAATTATTTAAGACACTAAATAAATCGATACCCGTTGTATCTTTTAAATACCAATCTGATATGATGAGGTCAATCTTATTTTCCTTTATAAAATCAAATGCCTCTTTTGACGTTGTTACATGATATGATCTATACCCACCCTTTGAAAGGATTAACTTGAGAAGTTTCCCCATATCTTCTGAAGAATCAATAATAAGAATGTCTCCCTGATTTTTTGAATTACTTTCATTTTTTTCATGCTCACTTTCCACTACATTTTCGTATTCTTTTGTTGCCTCTTTTTTATCTCTAAAAAGATACAAGTAATAATCTTTTGGCTTATAAGGGAGGTAATTATTCAATAAGGGGTTCGAGATATTATCTTTTATAATATCAATCAAGGAGGACTCTTTAATTGGTTTGAAAGCAACAAAGTCGAACAATGTAATTAAGCCTTTTTGCTTTATATTTTTATGTTCTTTTGGTGGAACGATTAAACCTAACTTAGTTTCTGGATGTCTTTCTTTAAAGCTTCTAATGAAATCTTCACCCTTTTTACCAAAATGGGATGTATCAATTATGACTAACTTAAAGATATGCTTATCTAACTGATTTTTTATACTTTCTATGTTTCTTACAAATATGATATCAAATTTTTTCATCACATTTATAAAACCTTTTTCAAACTCTTTATTTTCTTCCAAATCGTCGACTATCAAAACATCTCTTAAGACGAAGTCGAAAAGAACGGGTAGTCTCTTCACTAAACTCTTACTAACTTCATCCTTAATGGATTGAAATAACTTAAGAGATATTGCCTCCTCTTTCTCCTGATAAATAATTGAGACATCTTTATGATCATTATAAATCTGTTGAATAAAATCCATTTTTTCCTGGGACTCTTCAATAGAATTGTCAAAAATAATAGTCTTTACTCTTTTGTTTTCGAGAAAATTGATTGCACTTTTAAATGAACTTGTGAACTGCGTAATAAAATTAGGAGGAATATGATTTTTATAAAAAGGGACCGTTTCTAAATCTCTTAAAATAAAAAGGGCATCAATGACTCCTATAAACTCAAATTCTTTAAATGAAATGCTGATAGAATTCTTTTCATTATCTAATTCTTCATACTTGAATTTTCCATCGATCTTTTTGACTAAGCCGCTTGTTAACTTTAAATCATTTTGAGATAAATTAATTTCTTTAGAAGTATCATCATCTATAAGGCCCGAAAGGTCTTTTTTTATAAATGATGTCCTCTTAAATATAAATCTTAAAAAAACTTTTCCCTTTGTCGTTTCCATTTTTAATTCCAACGTTCCTAGCTGACCAAACGTCTTATAAATATGGAAAAAAATGCCAAAAATAATTTTTTCTAATATCTCTACATTTGTCTCTAAAACAGTACTTCTTTTGGACTTAAATTTTATTTTTATTCCCCTATCTTCAAAGGGAGTTTTTATCGAGTTAATAATATGCTCTATAAACTTTTTAAAATTTAGCGGTATTAAAATTAAATTCTTACCATCAGACTCAATTAGCTTTTGATCGATATAAGTTGTAATTAAATGGTTCATAAAGATTGTATTTTTAAGGGCCGCAGAAACTTGAGAGTCATAGGGGTATCTCTTCTCAAGCCTCATTAAAGGGTTTAAAACTAATGTTAAAGGTGTTTTAATCTTATGGGCCAGGAGGTGAAAAACTTTTTTTCTTAACTTCTCGAGCTTATTTAACTCTGTATTTTGACTTTTCAAATCTTCAAGTAAAACCTTGGTATTCTCAAAACGATCCTCTGTCCTTTTTTGTGAATTTATCAGTTCTATTTTTTTTCTTAATTCCTTTTCTTTTTGATTTCTCAAATAATTATTTAATATTGTAAAGTAAGTTGAGGTAAGAAAAACAAAACATAAAGCGAAAAGGTCATCACGACCAAAAGTTAAGATTTCCAACGCGTAAGGTATTGTCACTCCTAAGAGAAAAAAACTGCAAAACATGAGAGTCACTTTTATGGAATATATTCCCATTATTGGAATGAGACCCAGAGTAAAAAGAAACAAATAAACAACCCCATTGAATTCATCTGGCTGAGAGTAAGAAAACCATAAACCGCTAGCTCCATTTGTTATAATTATCCAATTCAAATAGCTTACTTTTAAAAAGTCCTTTAGTTTTTTTACGAGTGGATAAACAAATGCGTTAACGAGAAATAACCCTAGAGGTAATAAATAATTATAAATTGGTAAAAAGCTTTGAACCTTTTCAAACCAAAAGAAAACCGAAGTCGCGATTAAAATTAAAGACCATCCTCCTAACCAAAGAAGGTTAAACCTCCAAACTTTTGGGGGAATTTTTGCGAATATAAAGTTTTCCTTTATGCTTTTCACAAAGGACTATTCGGGTATCTATAGAGTTAAGCACCCATATTTTTTCGAAGTGGAAAAGTTTGCCCATTCAAAACTCTACTTAAACCATAAGCTTAAAGCAGGAACGTAAGTCACTATTAATAAACAAACAAGCATTAAAAGGAGGAAAGAAAATGAAGCTTTGTAGACTTCTGTTATCGGCTTTTTAAATCTAAAACTACTAATAAATAAGTTAATCCCGACTGGTGGGGTAATGTAGCCAATCGAAAGGTTCGTTAGAAAAATTATTGCGAGGTGAACAGCATCCACCTTATAGAGCTCAGCAATAGGAAGAATCAAAGGTACAACAACCATAATGGCACTAAAAATATCCATCATCGCTCCAACCATAAGGAGGAAGATGTTTAGAAAAATAAGAAAGACAAGCTTGCTATCAATAAATTGCTTAATGAATTCAAAAAGCTGCATCGGTATTTCTTCATCCACTAAATAATCTGTCACCCCAAGAGCACAACAAAGAATCAGAAGAATGGCCCCCACAAGAGTCATGGACCTTTTAATCGTTCCAGGAATATCCTTAACAATATGAAGGTCTTTATAGATAAAGCACTCCATAATCAAAACATAAAAAGCCGTAAAAGCCGCTGCTTCAGAAACAGTGGTATAACCGCCATAAATTCCGACTAAAACACCTACGGGAAGAAGGAGCTCCCAAAAACTTCCCTTGAAGCTATCTAAAAAGTCTTTCCAAACAAACTTATGGGAGACCTTAATCTTTTCTCCCTCAGCTTCAACGATAGTACCTGGACCAGCTGCCGCGGCGGCAGGTGCCCCCTTCTTTCCAATGATGATTGAATATAATGAAAGAGCAGCAATAACCATAATCCCGGGAACAATACCTGCCTTAAAAAGAAGGTCAATATCAACTTTGGCGACAAGTCCATAAAGGATAATAGGTAAACTTGGCGGAAAAAGAAGCCCCAAAGAACCTGAAGTCGTAATTAAACCAAGAGTAAACTTATCCTGGTAACCTTCTTTAGATAAAATGGGATAAAGTAAACCACCAAGAGCAATAATCGTCACCCCACTTGCACCAGTAAAAGCCGTAAAAAAAGCACAAACCACAAGTGAAACGATCGCTACTCCACCGGGCAACCAACCCAAAGAGGCTTGGGCAAAACGGAGCATCCTTTGAGGGGATTTTGATTCGGCCATCATGTAACCAGCGAAAGTAAAAAGAGGAATCGTTAGAAGCATCGGCTGAGCTGATATTTCATAAATTTTGATGGCAACAGCAACAATTTCGGTATCTGCATAAGTAAAAGCAACCATCGCCAGAAGGGCCATAACAACAAAGAGGGGTAGACCAATAAGCGCTAAACCAATAATGAAAA
>PAZA01000036.1 GCA_002715375.1 Halobacteriovoraceae bacterium | reverse complement strand
AAAAAGATAAACATCCAAATTTCTTCCCCTTAAAGAATCAAGATACTCTTTTCCATTAGTTATTTTTTTAGTGTCCCTGGATGGATCGATTTTTCTTTTGTGGTCTACCATAAAGTGAAGCCCCTTTTTCACTTAAAATTCAATCATTATATCTAAAATTTACAATTTTAATTTTCTTAAAACTTCCCACACAAACAAGTCCATTCCTCACCCCAACTCCTGTCATGGACCGATAAAGAGGATTGCCTCCCTCGTATAAATTAATAGGATCACCTGAAGGAGATGATGTTTCAACCGCAAATATTTTTTTATGAATACTGCCATCACTGAATTGGCAATTAATAAAGAGCTTCAACGAAAATATGGTTCTTAAAAACTACTGATAATCCATCTCTTCTATTTTATTAACCCAGTCTTTAAAATGATCCTGAAGATTTTGCATTCCCAATATCCATTGATCATAATCTTCAGCTTTATTTTTAATATACTTTCTGACCCTTTCATGCGGTGTAATTAAAAACGTATCTTTCGAAAGACCTTCTACTGTGCTTTCTGCACATTCTTGAGGATTTATCATCCCATTTATTCCAGCTACACCTGCTCCATTCTCTGTCATTTTGGTTTTAACGGCTTGCGGACAGAGGCATGAAACTCCAATTCCTCTTTGCCCATAAGTAATAGCGACCCATTCAGCAAAACCAACAGTTGCATGCTTTGTGACAGTGTAAGGTGCCGCACCAATTTGACTCAGAAGACCTGCGGCAGATGATGTAAAAAGAAAGTAACCTGACTTCCTTTCTAACATAGAAGGAAGAGCATATTTTACTGCATAGGTATGACTCATTATATTTGTATTAATAGCCTGCATCCAATTATCGTAAGAAACTTTCATAAAACCTGGTCGACCAAAAATTCCAGCGTTAGAACAAAAAAGATCAATTCCTCCATAAACTTTGATTGACTCCTCTACAAGAGTTTTTACTTCCTCTTCCTTAGAAACATCCACTGTAACTGCAAGACCTGAAACTTCAGAGGCAACTCTATTGGCATGCTCCCCATCTATATCTCCAATAACAAGTGAAGCAGCACCTCTTTTTTTAAACTCCAAAGCAAGACCCTCTCCAATTCCTCCACCGGCTCCTGTAATAACGACTCGTTTTCCTTGTAAATCCATAAAGGCCTCCTCTAAAATGAAAAACACAAAAACCGATCATCAAAAGTCTATTGTCAGGGGCCAGTTACATGTTGTCACTCTCTTTAAAAGATTTACCAAATTATGAAAACAAAGAGCTAGGAACCTCTGATTGGCTGACCATTGACCAAGCGAGGATTAATGAATTTGCCAAGGCCACAAATGATTACCAATGGATTCACATCGATGAAGAAAGGGCCAAAAAAGAACTACCAACCAAGTCCACTATAGCCCATGGTTTTTTAACACTCTCCCTTATAACTCATCTTGGGGAAACAATTTGGGAAGTCAAAGACGCTTCTCAAATTATTAACTACGGACTTAATAAAGTACGTTTTTTGGCAATGGTTCCAAGCCAATCAAAAATTAGACTAAAAATGAAAATTCTAAAAGTCGAGAACTTAAAATCAAAAGGTTATAAAGTCATAGGTGAATCAACTATGGTAGTAGAAGGTCAGGAAAAACCAGCATTAATTGCTGAATTTATAGCTCTTTTCTATTTTTAACCTTTAAAAAAATGAACCGCCTTCCTCCCAATCATTAAGCTCTTTCCTATTCATGGCCTTAATTTGAGTCTTGGAAATTTTATCATTCCAATACTTTTTCATAGGGCAGTTGGATTTAATTGTTTATAGGATAAAAATGTCAGTAGCAAAAAAACCGATAAAATAGGACAAGTTAAACCTACACCCAAGGCATAAGTTTGCCCTTAATTTTAAGGATTTAAGTATTTGAGTTTTAGGTTATTAAAAAAAAAATAATATCCTTAGACACCTTTTGACAGAAAAATGGAATGGCCTCAAACTTAAAGATAGACATTAAAGTAGCGGAAAAAAGGCTTTGAAACAGACTCGATTAATAATGGATTCATTGATGTCTTTAATAGAAAAGAGACCTCCTCTTAAAGAGTGGATCGGTCACTCAATGATTGAACGTTTTTATCAAAATTTGGCCAATAAGCTTGGAGCAACGACTCACTATTATAGAGGTAATGAATGGTGGATGGATGAGTACACGATTCCCTATTTAAAAATAGATAGGGACCACACAGAAACCCTCCTCTACCTCCATGGATTTAGCGATAGAAAAGAAAGCTTCCTTTTAGTTGCCAGGCATTTAGCACAAACATTTAATATCATTATCCCAGATGGACCTGGCTTTGGGAAAACCATAAAAAATCACTCCCTTCCTTTTCAAATAGAACACTATGCACGTTGGTTTGAACGCTTCATTAGAGAAGTTGCAGAGCCGCCTATATGGATTGCTGGAAACTCAGGAGGCGGTGCCATAGCCAGCAAACTTGCCTTCCTTTATCCAGAACTAGTCAAATTATGTATTCCTATTTCTCCGGCACTTTACTATAACCCAGGAAATAATCCTTTTTTTGAAGAGTTCGCAAACGGTAAATTCCTCTTTTTTGTAAGTGATCAGAAAGATTATGATTATTACCTTACCAGAATTTTTCACAAGGAAATAAAACCCATCCGCTTCATAACGGATGCGATATTAGCTGAGTTTATACGAAATAGGTACTGGTATAAACATATGATTGAAACAAACCTTAAAGGTTTTCATTCTGATCTAAAAGAGCTTGAAGAAACAGGCTTTTTTCTCAATAAAGAACTTGAAAAAACAAATGTTCCCTTTCACTTTCTATGGGGTGAATTTGATACTTTATTTCCTTCCGAAACGGCAAAGTATTTACAAACTTTAAACCCCTCTATCAAATATGACCTTGTGAAAAAATGCGGTCATGCACCCCACGTGGAAAAGCCACTCAAACTAGCTAAAATGATCCTTTCGATTTATAAAGAGAACAGGCATTTAAAAACCCGTTGGAACCAGTGGTAGACTTAGACCTCCCTGTATTTTTTTATTTTTGAGTTAAGGAGTATTAATGAGTTCAAATGAAGATATTTTAGCAAAGCCTCTTTCACTTCCTTGCGGAGCCGTCATTCAAAATAGATTGTGTAAGTCGGCGATGACCGAAGGTATTGCAGATGAATACAATCGCGCAACAGATGAACATCTTCATCTTTACAAATCATGGAGCGAAGGAGGAGCAGGCCTTTTGATTTCAGGAAATATTCAAGTAGACCGCCGCTACTTGGAAAGGCCTGGAAATATTGCGATTGATGGAAATCAAGATGAGGAACAACTAAGAAGATTAAGAAACTTAGCGGAAGCTGGGACAAAAAATGGCAATCATTTTTGGGTTCAGTTAAGCCATGCGGGAAGGCAAACAGATCCAAAAGTTAATAAATTTGGTGTGGGACCTTCGGCCATTAAGAGCCGAAATATTGCTGGTCAAAAAATTTCCCCTTCTTTTACTCCAAGGGAGCTTGATTCAAAAGAGATTTCTAACATTATTCACAAGTTTTCTGATGCTTCTAGAGTATTAAAAGAAACTGGCTTTACGGGAGTTCAGATACACAGTGCTCACGGTTACCTCCTCTCTTCTTTTTTAAATCCAAATGCAAATAAAAGGGATGATGAATATGGTGGAACAATTCAAAACAGGGCCTCTTTTTTAATTCATACAATAAGAAGTGTAAGGAAAGCAGTTGGAAAGGATTTCCCTGTTTCAATTAAAATTAACGTCACTGATTGCGTTAAAGGAGGACTTCCTCCAGAAGAGGCCATAGAGCTGGGCCATCTCTTAGATCAAGAAGGATTAGATCTTATTGAAATGAGTGGTGGAAATTACGAAAGTATCGCTATTTTGGATGGCTCTTCTAAAGCTCATGGTGACAAAGTAAAAGAAGCTTATTTTTTAGAAACGTCAAAGAGCTTAAGAGAGAAAATAACTAAAACACCACTTATGTTAACTGGAGGCTTACGAAGCAGAAGCATAATGGAAAGAATAGTTAATTCAGAAAGTATTGATATGATTGGGATTGGTCGGCCATTATGTGGACTCCCTTCTGGGCCTAAACTTCTTCTTGAAAAGAAGATTTCTTCTTTGCCAAGATATGAAGATAAAATTGACTTTCCTCTCTTCTTAAAGTGGATTAAAATTTTTTCAATTGGCAAAGTTTTATCGAGAGCTACAACACTATTCTGGTGCTATTATAATGAAATACTCCTTTCAAAAGGGGAAAAGAGCGATGAAGATGGAACACGAGTAAAAGGCCTTAAAGCCTATAATTTTATGGATAAATTTGACCTTAAAAAAGCCTCATCACTAAAGGGCCTTAACGAATGTGAAGGCTTAATTTTAAACAGAAAAAAGAAATAAAAATTTACATAATCTACTTATCGTAAAAATCAAAAAAGGGAACCGCCCATGGAAACTCATATCCGGTTAAAAGATTTTCAATTTTTCCTCTACGATGTTTTGAAAGTTGAAGAACTTTGCAAAGAGTCCCTTTATAAAGACCATTCAAGAGAAATTTTTGATGAGATTATAGAAGTTGCCAAAAAAATAGCAGAAGAACAATTTGAGCCCATTGCAGCTGCTTGCGATACTTTCGACCCACAATTAAAAGATGGAGAAGTTATCCTACACCCGGATTTAAAACCAGCAGTTGACGCCTTTGTGGAAGCTGGTTTTATTGGATGCTCTTTTCCCGAAGAGTGGGGTGGCATGGGACTCCCCTATTCTGTCTATACTGCCTGTGGTGCCATTTTTAGTTCCTGCAATTTACCAGCAATAGGTTATCCTTTTTTAACGATTGCAGCAGCAAACCTCATCTCAGTTCATGGCTCGAAAGAACAAAAAGATACTTTCCTCCGCCCCATGATTGAAGGAAGGTTTTTTGGGACCATGTGCTTGAGTGAGCCGCAAGCGGGATCATCACTTTCCGATATAACCACAATGGCGACAGAAAAAGGTGACGGAACCTATTCACTAAAAGGTGGAAAAATGTGGATTTCCGCAGCAGACCACCAAATGAGTGAAAATATCATTCACCTTGTCCTTGCCAAAACCCCCAATGCTCCAGCAGGCGTTAAAGGTATTTCTCTTTTTATTGTTCCAAAGTTTACGGGAGAAGGAAGCAGCAAAAAAAGGAATGATATCAAAGTTGTAGGCATTAATCACAAAATGGGCTATAGGGCGACAGTCAATTCCGTTTTGGCCTTAGGTGATGAAGAGGAATGCACCGGATACCTTGTAGGAGAAAAACACAAAGGGCTTCTTTACATGTTTCACATGATGAATGAAGCAAGAATTGGGGTTGGCATGGGAGCTGCTTCTTGTGGCTACGCGGGTTTTCGCTACTCCCTAAAATATGCGAAAGAAAGACCACAAGGTCGGGCCCCCCAAAATAAAGACCCAAATGATCCCCAACTCATGATTATTGAACACGCCGATGTGAAAAGAATGCTTCTTGCTCAAAAAGCTTATACCGAGGGAGCTTTAATGCTAACCTTCTATTGCGCTAAACTTTATGATCTTCAACAGATTTCTCATCATGAAAAAAAAGAGACAAAAGAAATAAATGCTCTTTTAGACATTTTAACTCCCATTGCGAAAGCCTGGCCAAGTGACTATTGCCTTGAGGCCAATAGCCTCGCTATCCAGGTTTTAGGAGGTTATGGTTATACTAGAGATTACCCTGTAGAAAGAATTTATAGAGATAATCGATTAAACCCGATTCACGAAGGGACAAATGGAATTCAAGGATTAGACCTCTTGGGAAGAAAAGTATTGGGTGATAAAGGAAAGGGACTTAAACTCCTTTCTGAAAAAATAGTAGAAACAATAAAAGAAGCAGAATCTTCAAAAAACAAAACACTTAAAGGTTTGGCCAAAAATTTAAAAGATGCTCTCAAATATGTTGATGAAACAACCAAATCTCTTGGTTTCCTTGCTTTAAAAGGAAAAGTTAACTCTTCTCTTTCCCACTCAACGCCGTACCTTCATTTACTAGGGCATACCGTCGTTGCATGGATGTGGCTTTTACAGGCCAATGAAGCTCTAAAGAATTTAGAAAAAGATGAAGACTCTTTTTACAAAGGAAAAATGAAAACAGCAGAATTCTTTTTTGCATGGGAAGTTCCTAAGATAAAAATGTGGGGTGAGGCCATAAGAAGCGGGGATCAGACTGCTTTAGAAGCGACTCCTGATTTATTCTAATTTACTATGATTTGTTTTGGTTTGTTTTGATTTGTGTTGATTTGTTCTTGATGAGATACTTTCTTTTGATTCAATAAAGATTAGTTTATTGAACTTTTTCTAACCATTTGTTAATCAGCTTTTTGGTTATACCATTATTGTTTGAGTCTTCTATCGATTTCCATATCTTATCAAGTATAACTTTTTCTGATTTAGCGAAACTATGGGAAAAAATAATATAATATCTTTTTGATTTAACTGGAAGGTCGGATTTTATTAAGCTATTTTTGTATACATTCTCTAAATTGTTTAAGGCAAAATCTCCAGGAGATTCAAGAGTCACAAAACCTTGGATTCTATTTTTATAAGTCATAATAAGACCTTTCTTTGCACTGCCGACCTCTCTCACCATAATTCCCATTTTTNTNAAGTCNGAAACAATAGAAAAACCTCTTTCAGCTCCAAGAAANCCTTTAAACCTACTGAAACCTTTTCCATCCCACTTAATGAGATTTTTTTTCTTTTTATATAGGACATAATTACTAGAATGGGTTCCTCTTAAAGCATTAATTTTTCCGTTTAAAAATGGATAAACTCCTATTTTCATCCTTTCTTTTTTAAAACTAGCATTAAAAACAGCATCAATTTTGCTTTCTTTAAGCATTCTCAAACATCTCTTCCATGGATAAATTTTGAATAAAAACTTAACTCCTAACTCTTTTTCAAAAGACTTTAACAAATCAATAAGGGCCCCCTGACCTCTATACTTGCTTTCAGTTCCATAAGTATAGGGAGCAAAGTCGTTACTTTCTATACCAACGGTAATTCTAGTTGGCCCTGCATATAAAGAGCCCGTTGTTAAAAAAAGCAGTATTGAGAAAGTAAAAAGCCTTTTTATATTCATTCAAGATCCACCAAATAAAATTTAAGAGAATAAGATAATATTTTAATCATTAGTTTAAAATTTGGCTAATTTCAAAATTTACCTATAACTTTTATTATTTAATAACTTACTTATTCTTTTTGGTCAGAGTATTTTAGAGATTTACCACTTTGATCTTTCCAGATAAAATAATAATAACCATTATTAAGGTCGATTGATGAATTCCTCTCAAAGTAGTAACGAGAATAGTAAAAATAAAAATGTTATAAAGATTCCAGACTTCCGAAAATACATCACTAAGAAGAAAATCAAGGACATCTCTTTTCATTCTTCAGGAGTGCATATAACCTGGAGTGATGATATCACCTACTCCTATAACCGTTTTTGGTTGCGTGAAAATGCTACAGATCCAGAAACAACTCATCCTGACTCCCGTGAGCAGTTATTAAACCTTTTAAACATTCCGGATAATTTAAGTATATTGAGTGCTGAAATAACAAAATCAGGAAGCATGAGAATAGTATGGGCCCCTTTGAATTATGAAAGTTTTTATGATCCTTCATGGTTAAGGTTTTGGGGAGAGAACCGCCTTAAAAAAAATGTTGGGTTACCTGATACGAAACTCTGGAAAAATTTTTCAAGTCATGATTTCCCAACCGTGAACTTGTTAGAAGACAAACAGGAAGAATCGCTTTTAAAGTGGCTCCATCACTTAAAAGTCTATGGCCTCTCCGTCTTAAGAGGAATAGGAGATACAACCAAAGATCTTGAAAAAGTCTTAGAGGCCTTTGGAATCATAAAAGAGTCAAATTTTGGTAAGGTTTTTAATGTTAAATTTGAAGAAGAGCCTATATCAAATGCCTACACCAATATTGAACTTCCCCTTCATGGTGATCTTTGTACAAGACAATTTATGCCTAAATATCAATTTCTGCATTGTTTAGAAAATTCAAGTGAAGCAGGAGAATCCCTCCTTGCTGATGGATTTATGTTAGCTGAAATTCTAAAAGAAACTGAACCCTTGGCTTTTAAGGCCCTTACAGAAATAAACGTTCATTTTATCAACAAAGCTGAAAGCTCCGACTACCAATGGGTCGAAAAAGTTATCATCTTAGACAAGTCAGGTAAGGTTGTCGAAATACGTATGAGCCCATGGCTTCGTGGGCCCGTATGTGGAACCGAAGAAGAAGAGGAAATGTTTTATAAAGCCTTCAGGACATTTATGAGACTCGCACAAAAAAATGAACTTCAAGAAAAAATCAAATTACAAACAGGGGACCTTTTGGCCTTTGATAATACAAGGGTCCTCCATGGGAGAAATGCTATAGGCAAGGGTGGAAAGCGTTGGTTAAGAGGTTGTTATATGGACAGCGATGATGTGGATAGCGCCCTTCGTATGGGAAGAATCCCTCGCCTTCCCTAAAAAAACTTATCCTTTATGCCCAGGAAATTGTTTCTCCTCCATCAGCAACAATGAGCTGACCAGCTATAAATGAGGAAGCATCACAAACTAAAAAATGAGCAATACCTGCTATATCATCTGGCTGACCTATTCTCCTAAGAGGGGTTTGCTCTTCCTGTTTTTTAAGAAGCTTAGGGTTTTCCCAAAGGGCTTTGGAAAAGTCCGTTTTAATAAGCCCTGGAGCTATTCCATTAACACGGATTCCTTTAGGACCAAGCTCGACAGCAAGATTTCTTACAAGAGAGGCTTCTGCTGCTTTTGAAATCCCATAAGCTCCAATCGTATCTGTTCCAACAAAAGCTGTAATGGAAGACATAAGAATAATAGAGCCACCACCATTTTTCACCATGTGTGGTGCACTTAAATTGGAAAGCCATAAGCTACTTTTTAAGTTAACATTCATAATCTTATCGAAGGCCTTATCTGTAAGGTTAGATAAAGGACCATAAACAGGATTGGTAGCAGCATTACATATAAGAGAATCTATCCTACCCCATTTTTCTACAGTTTTTTTTATCAGATTTTCAACTTGCTCTCTCTCACCAACATGACAAGGAATGCAAAGGACGTCATGGCCCTCTTTTAGAAGTTCATTGTAAACAGCTTCACAAGCTTCTTCCTTTCGGCTTGAAACAACAACCTTGGCCCCAGACCTTGCTAATTGAAGGCCAATGGCCTTCCCTATTCCCCTTGAAGACCCTGTCACGACGACAACTTTATCTTTGACATCAAACATCTTAATTCCCCGTTGTTAAAACGACTTTCCCAATAACTTTTCTTTTTAAAAGATCATTTAAAGCATTTGGAGCTTCTTCTAAAGAGTAGGTTTTTGAAATATGAGGTTTTATTTTTCCTTCACTATAAAGCTTAAACAATTCTTGAAAATTTTTATTGTCGAGGTCTGTTTCTCTTTCTCTAAAAGAGCCCCAAAATACTCCAACAATACTAAGCCCTTTAAGAAGGGGGAGGTTCATTGGAATTTTAGGAATTTTACCTGAAGCAAAACCAATAACGAGGACTCTTCCCTTCCAATTTGTTGACCGCAACGACTGTTCAAATAAATCCCCTCCAACAGCATCGTAAACGACATCAACTCCTTTTCTTCCGCTCATTTCTTTAATTTTGTCTCTTAAGGACTCTTCACTATAATTTATAAGGTAATCAGCTCCTGACTCTTTAGCAGCTTGAAGTTTTTCCGTTGTACTAGCGGCTGCTATCACTGTGGCCCCCATGGCCTTCCCTAATTGAACAGCTGTCAAACCGACCCCTCCTCCAGCTCCAAGAACTAAAAGGGTTTCTCCTTTTTGCAGATTGGCCCTCTGCTTAAGAGCATGCATCGACGTTCCATAGGTCATTGAAAAACCTGCAGCCGATGCACCGTCCATATGGGTAGGTCTTTTTAAAAGCGCCGTATAATCAACCGCTACTTTTTCAGCATAGCCACCAAAAGGCATAAGGGCGATGACTTTATCACCCACATCAAAACCTTTGACACCTTCTCCTAAAATTTCAATAACACCGGCCACCTCCCCACCAGGAGAAAAAGGGAGTGGTGGATGGAATTGGTATTTATCTTCAATAATAAGAGTATCAGGAAAGTTAACTCCACAAGCTTCTACATTGAGAATGACTTGCCCTTTTTGGGGCTTAGGATCATCGACTTCTTCAACTTTTAATTTCTCTGGTGGGCCATATTCTGAGCATAAAACAGCGCGCATAGTGAGCTCCTCCCCTGGAACCTTGGATCAATCGTTGATCTTACCTAAAAAGCTTTTTTAAATGTGACTCCCTAAAAGTTTACGTGCTATGATCCCCTAAATCAAATTAAGGGTACAAAGATTAGCCTAGCAGTACGAGGGGAAAGACTATGACAGATAAAGTATTACTTACAATAGAGGGAGACGTTGGAATTGTGACTCTCAACAGCCCCCCTGTCAATGCTTTAAGTCAAGAAATAAGAAAAGGCCTTTTAGATGCCTTCTCAAAAATAGAAAAAGATAATTCCTTAAAAGCAGTGGTCCTAATGGGACATGACCGGAATTTTTCAGCAGGCGCTGACATAAGTGAATTTGGAAATACTTCTTTGGAACCGGCGCTCCCTATGGTTTGTCAAACAATTGAATCAACGAAAAAGCCCGTTATTGCCGCAATTTCTGGTGTTGCCCTTGGTGGAGGCTTCGAATTAGCGTTGGCCTCTCACTATAGAATGTCAACGAACTCAGCTAAGGTTGGTCTTCCCGAAGTCCACTTAGGTCTTATTCCAGGCGCTGGAGGAACGCAAAGACTTCCTAGAATTGTTGGGCCCCAACTAAGTTTAGAAATGATCACATCAGGTAAACCCATAAAAGCAAAAAAGGCTCAAGCTGAGGGACTTATCGACCAAATTATTGAAGACACGGCATCACTTAAGGAGGAAGCCATTCAATACGCTCATACGTTGATCAAAGAAAATCAGGGGCCTAGAAGGTCTAGCGAAAGAAAAGAGCAACTTGAAAAACAAGGTGATGATAAAGAAATTTTTATCAACTTTAAAAACTCTCTTCAAAAAACAGCAAGAGGTCTTTACTCTCCCTTTAAAGCGGTTGATGCTATTAAAACTGCCTTTACTCTTCCTTTTGTTGAAGGAATTAAAAAAGAAAGAGATATCTTTCTGGATTGCATGAGTTCAGCTCAATCAAAAGGACTTGTCCATGCTTTTTTCTCTGAAAGAAAATGCTCTAAATTCCCAGAGGCCTTGGATGACAATGAACCGGCCAGAAAGCTTGATGCTCTTGGAGTTGTCGGTGGTGGAACTATGGGCTCAGGCATTGCCGTAGCAGCATTGGATGCAGGTCTTACGGTCACAATGGTCGAAAGGGATGAAGAAAGTATTGAAAAGGGAAAACACAATGTAACTAAAGTTTACAAACGTCATATTGAAAAAGGAAGGATGACGGAGGATCAAGTTAATAAGGTTTTAGAAAGATATAACCCTTCTACGAATTTTGAAGACTTAAAAAATGTTGACATGGTCATTGAAGCAGTCTTTGAAGAATTGAATGTTAAGCAGGAAGTTTTTAAAACACTTGATAATGTTATAAGGCCAGGAGCTGTGATGGCCTCCAACACAAGTTACCTAAATATTGATAAAATTGCAGCTGTAACCTCTAGACCTCAGGACGTTCTGGGACTTCACTTCTTCTCACCGGCCAATATTATGAAGCTTTTAGAAGTTGTCATCCCCTCAAATGTTAAAGCGGATGTTGTCAATACCGGACTTTCTCTTGCCAAAAAAATGAAAAAAGTTCCCGTAAGAGCTGGGAATTGTGATGGGTTCATTGGCAACAGAATTTTAAGTAAATACGGAAAAGTCGTGGCGTATATGATGGAAGATGGCGCCAGTCCTTACGATATAGACAAGGCCATTTTTAAATTTGGGCTTCCTATGGGTATTTTTCAAATGTTTGATTTAGCAGGTCTTGATATTGGCTGGGCCAATAGAAAAAGGCAAGCAGCAACTAGAGACCCTAAAGAAAGGTACGTTCACATATTAGATTTGCTTTGTGAAAAAGGAAACTATGGACAAAAAACAGGAAGAGGTTTTTATATTTACCAAGAAGGTGCAAGAAGAGGTGAAGAAGACCCTGAAGTCCTAGAACTCATAGATGAAGAAAGAAAAAGGAAGGGAATTACTCCTCGTCAGTTTACCGAAGAAGAAATTTTGGACCGTTATATTGCGGCCATGGTTAATGAGTCTTGTAATGTCCTCCATGAAGGTATGGCCTCAAGACCATCTGATATAGATATCACACTTCTTTATGGCTACGGCTTTCCAAGACATAGAGGAGGGCCAATGAAGTACGCTGATCAAATAGGACTTTCTAAAATTCTTGATAATATTAAAAGATACAGTGAAGAGGACTCCTTCTTTTGGAGCCCATCCCCACTTCTCATTGACCTTGTCGATAAAGGGCAAAACTTTGATTCCCTTAATAAATAAAAGGGAAAAGAAAAGGGCCTAAGACTGGCCCTCTATTTTAAAGTGAACTTGATTTTCATTTAATTGATCAATAAGGGTCATTCCCATACCACTTGCAGGAGTCACAACACCGAACGTTTCAGTTGTTTCCTCAGGTTTTTTAAGAAGGCATAAACTCGCCTCTCCTATCATAATTGAAGTCGACCCATAGCCAGGATCTTTAAAACCCTCAACAGTTACATAAAAGTCAGAGCTCCAATCTCTTGGGGCTATTCTTAGCTTAAAAAGGCCATTTTCTCTCTGTTCTAAACTGGGACCATCACCTTGCTTTGGAAGGAAAGCTTTGTGAATAAGTTTACGGGTGAGAGAAAACTTAACCCCTAACAAAAAAAGCCCTCCAAACAGGAGGAATTTCCGGGCCTTCTTTTTAGATGAAAAAACAGAAACTTCCTGGTACTTAAAGTCTACTCCATAATAAAAATTTGAAAGGGCATTTGTTCGCCTTACAACACGAGTATTAATTCCGGCCATAATAAAAGGTCCAACCCAACTTTCTCTTTTTTTGTCATAAAGAATTGTTTTTAAATCACTTTGAGGAGGACCTTTCGCTTCTCCTTCGGGATACAGAGCATAGGGGCCAAAGGATTCTTTAGCTAAAGATTTATGTTCATCCGAAAAATCAAAGTTTCCAATAATCGCAGCAGCTGTTCCTCCACTAAGTGTCCCTTTAGATTTTTCAACATAAAGAATAACGTCAGAGAAAGGCTTAAGTCCTCTTTTTTCACTCTCCTTTTGGAGAAGCAAAACGCCCAAATCAGAAGGGATGGAGTCAAAACCACAAGAGGGTACGATTTTCAATTTTTTTTCTTTTGCAACTTCATGGTATTTTTGAATGGCCTGTCGAATCCAAGGCACTTCACCACAAAGATCTGTATAATGAGTTCCTTCTGAGACACACGCTTCGATGATATTAAGACCATGGGAAAGATAAGGCCCAACACAATTACAGAGAACTTTAGTTTGGGCAGTCATTTCTTTTAGAGATTGAAGATCATTTGTCTTAGCTAAGACAATACCAATAGATTTAGCTTTTTTTTGATCTTTATTAGAAAGGAGTCTTTCTTTAAGTTTTTCTAATTTATCTCTATTTCTTCCAGCAAGCCCTAGCCTAACCCCCTCTTTTTTACTCAGGTACTCGCAAACTAATTCACCTGTAAATCCAGTGGCCCCATAAACAACAATATCAAAATAACGTTTATTTCCATTACTTTCCATTATTCAATATACCTCCATCCAAAATTCAAATTTTAAAGCTTTTCTAACTCTTCAACATAACCGACTCAAAGCCTCAACTTGCAACCAACAAATTCATATTAAGTATTTAATTTAACTCTTTTTTACCGAAAAGTTTCAAAGTGGAAAAGCTTTAAATTATTAGAATAATAAATGAAGTGATTTAAAAAAAGTATGAGAGTTTTATTAAAATTTTTAAAGAATAATGAAAGACTATTTTTAATAGCAACTTCATTTTTAGCTATTTCCATCTTCCTTTTTAATCAATCGCCATTAAAAGCAGAAGTAAAAAACCAAAAAGTCAATCTGAAAGCTATTAAGGGCGCATTAGATTTAAGCTCTACGAATGAATATAAAGAAAATGTTTTAGACATAAAAGGAGAATGGACATTCTTCAGCAGTAAATTTTTAAAAGCAAAAGATATTGTAGAAAATAAGTTACCCCAAAACTCGGGATCTGTTTATTTTCCCGGTATTCTCACTGATTTCCCTTTAAGTGGGGACCCCCAAAAAAAATTTGGTCCATTTGGTTATGGCTCCTTTTTGTTAAAAGTAAGTGGGGTTGAAAAAGGTTTTCCATTTGGCTTTGAAGTAAATGATATGTCATCTAATTTTGATCTCATGGTTATCCAAGGTAAAAATATATATCCAATGGGCGGGTATGGAAAAATTGGAACCAATAAAAATGAAAGCATTTCCCAGTTCGGTAGACTTTTTGGAGATTTTACAACGAATGGAGATGATTTCTATATACTCATAAGGGCCAGCAATTATTATTACCGAGACTTAGGCATGATTGGATATTTAAAAATTGGTCCAAAAAAATTGATTCAATCTAACTATATTGAAAATAAATTAAGGAATTTTTTCACCTTAGGAATTTTACTCATTGTTGCCATTATTCACCTGGGTATCTATTTTCAGAGAAAAGATGATAAGGGAAGCCTTTGGTTTAGTTTTTTTTGTTTCATTATGTTATTTAGATTTCTTTCAATAAAGTCGTACTTTGATGTTTTATTTCCTTATCCAAGCAATTTTTCCTTTTACTTTAATAGAAAAGTTGAATTTATGTCTTTTTATTTTGGTGGTCCTATATTTTTAGAATTCTTAAGGTATCTTTTTAAAGATTATATACCTAAAGCTTTAATGAAGTTACTTTGGTCTACCTCTACTTTTTTCGGCCTTATTGTTTTATTTACTTCGCCACCTGTATTTTATAAAACCCTTAATACTTATCAGATCATCACTCTACTCACCCTTTTATATATGATGACTCAAATGGTAAGAGCCGCCATAAAAAATGTGCCTCACAGCCGTATTTGTTTATTGGGTCTCTCAGTTTTCTTTTTTGGCGTTGGTTGGGATATACTTTTATATGAATTGGAAGGTGTTTTACCATTTATTGAGCTCGCGTTCTTTACAAGTATTGCCTTTGTTTTTATTCAGAGTCATATAATTTCAATAAAATTTTCTGAAGCCTATAAATATGCTGAAGAATTAAATAAAAAACTAGAAGAAAAAGTCGCTAGTAGAACAAAGGTTATCTCAAATCTTTTCAATTCCCTAAAAAGTGCTGTTTTTGCAATTGATAAAGATTTGACCGTCATTCCTCCATGCTCAGAGTATTCGAAGTCACTTTTTAAAAAAGATATCGCTCATCTCAAATTTTTTGATATTATTTTTCCCCACTCAACTAAAAATGATAGAAGAATAAGTGATTTAACCAACCACTTAAAAGCTGTGTTTGGTGATGATGAACTAAATTACTCTTTCGTTGAAGCAAACTTCCCTCAAAGTGTTGTTTTGAACGACCCAGAAAGACCCGAGGGAAAAAGTTTAAAGCTTTCATACAGTCCTTTTTATAATGAAAAAGACTTAGTTGAAAGGATCATGGTTATCATTGAAGATGTTACTGAGTACGAAACATATTACAAAGAAGCTAAATTAGATCAGGTCAATTATTGGTTCATGAAAGAAATTGTTCAACAGGAGAATAAGTACGATATTTTTGACACTCTTGAAAATTCTCTAAAAGAAGGGCTTAAAACTATTGATGATTTTTTATCTCCCCAATCAGATGAGTATACAGCAGAGTATTTTTTAGATAATTATAAAAAAGGTATTGATCATATTTTATCTAAGACCGAAAACTTATCTATGCTTTCCAATATGATTCACGTAAAAACGGCAGACTTTGATTATCAATCCATTACAGCCGATAGTGAATTTTCAAAAGGTAAAAATGAAAGAACCACTGGAAAAAGCTACTTCCAAGGCGAAGTCACAGAAAAAATGATTGATATTGTTGATTACATTCTTTCCTATATTTCCTGCGCTAAAAACTTTGAAAATAAAACCCTCAATATAATCAAAAAAGAAGAAGTAGAAGAGAAAATAAATGATTTGAAGGGATACTTAAAAAATATTTTTGAAAAAACATTTCTGGTTAGGGACATTAAAAGTATCGATAAAGATCAACTGGGAAGGATGGCAACTCTTGCAAAGCTTTACCCAAACTTTGATCATTTAGTGACAATTATAGGCTTTAAATCAAAAGTTATATCTCTCTATTATCTTGCATTAGAAGACGATCAAGCTTCAAAAAAATATTCCGATTTTTCAGGTCATCTAAAACAGCTTCCAGTTAAAGATAAACTTACTGGAACAATAATTAATCAACATTTAATTATTCCTAGTAAATCAATTTTGAGCTAGAATAAGACCAAACATCTTAACTCAAAAGGTCAAGGAATAAAAATGAGGATTAGAGAAAAGAATACGCTCTCTTTGCGGCTCGCAAAATTATTCACGATTTCACTTCTTTTCATAGGAAGCACAGCTCTTGCCCTACCAAAAGCAATCGTCTACAGAACCCCTACCTGCGGATGTTGTATAAAATGGGTTGACCACCTTAAAGAGAATGGGTTCAAAGTAGAGGTCATTAATAAAAGAAACCTTAACTCTATTAAGCAAGCACTTGGGGTTCCTGGTCATTTAAAATCTTGTCATACAGCTAAAATTGGTAAATACACAATAGAGGGGCATGTTCCAGCAAAAGATATTTTAAACCTACTCAAAAAAAGTCTGGATATTAAAGGACTGGCAGTAGAGGGTATGCCACTTGGATCACCTGGAATGGAATACAAAAATAAACTGGACCCTTACGATGTCGTTTCCTTCAAAAAAGATGGGAGCACCGGTATTTTTAATAGCTACCACAAAAAGAAAGTGAAAGACTGAAGCTTCATTAATTAGACTTTCTGCATATTCTATCAGAAGAAGGACTTGGTCTTTTTACTTCAATTTCATCATCCATACACTCAGTAAGTCTGCGGCAGACGCCTTTGAATTTGTATTCAAAATCAGGGTCACAAAAAACATCATCTGTCATTGGCGAACAAACTCTATCTGTTGTTGGTGTAGGTTTTTTTACCTCCTGCTCAGACGGTCCACATAATGTATGAGGCTCACAATATTCTTGGTTTAACCATTCATCTTCTCGACACAAGTAAGTTGGCCTAAAGGGAAGAACTCTCGACTTGGAAGGATTACAGACAATCATCTTCTCTTCAAACTCCGAAATAAGACCTCCTACATTTGGACTAAAAATAGGCTCCTCACTAACACAATGAATTGTACTTGCAAAACTACCTTTCTCTATAAAAGCAATTCCTTCA
>PAZA01000035.1 GCA_002715375.1 Halobacteriovoraceae bacterium | reverse complement strand
AAAAAGAAAGCTAATATAAATTCAATATTTTCCATAATTAATACCCTGAAGTCTTACTTTATTTTACTAAAAATATAAAAAAGGAAAATTGTGCTTCCTAAGAAAGCAAATACAAAACTATCGACCAAACCATTTCCTTTTTTTAAGTTAAAAAAATGACCAGCTTGAAAAGCGAGCTTAAATGGCAAGTGAAATACTATTTTTAAAAGAATCAGGTTATAGAGTTTGAGAAAAAAGGAGTTTAAAGTTCTTAAAGTCCCATTAAACATACGTCTTAAAAAATCACTCATTAGAAGAAGACTAAATAACCTCTTTCTAGTTTCGACTGGAAATATTTTATTTTTCTTTATAAAAGTAATTCCTTTCTTATCTAAGTAAAATTTTAAAAATAATATTAATAGAGAAAGGATATAAAAAGACGCAACAAAATATATATTTTTACTAGTTGTTACAAGGTCATCTCCCACAAAATTAATACTGTTAAGCTCTGTTGAAATAAATAATCTAGTAAAATCAAAATTTGTTGCCATATAAAGGAAAAAAATAACAATCATAAGTAAATAAAGGAAATAGTCTTTAAGACTTAACTTAATTATATTTTTGGGTATATTCATAATAGATTTCAAAAAAATTAAAACTCCTCCTTTAGGATCTTCTTTAGTAGTTAATTTTAAAGAAGGTAGGAATAATATTGATAATAGAACTGGAAATAAAAAATAAGCTATTACATTTTCCCCTTCAGATATAAGAAAGCTATTGGGTAACTCACTAATAATAATAAAGAACGAACTTCCAGGAAGGAAACAAAGAGAAAAAACCATTAGGCTTGAAATTCCTAAAAGAAACTCTTTTTCATTTTCATTCCTTTTTTTAATAAAACTGCTTTCACAATTAATTAAAAGCAAAATATTTTTTATAATTAAAAAACTAATGACTAATGAAATAGCACTTCCAATTTTTGCAAACCCTAAAAATAAAAATGCATTCCCCCAAATAAAATTAGTGAACCATAAAAATTTCCTTTGATAACTATGATCTAAAAACAAAACAATGACACTATACACAATAACAAAACAACCTATCGCTGTGAAAAACTTCAAAACGATTGGCAAATAATTTAGAACGGGAAATATTCTAGCCATAGAATATAAAAGGACTGAGCTAGAGATAATATCGAACAGGAAACCAAACTTAAACCAATCAGAAGGTTTATCTATAATGCTTATATTGTTTTGTTGCCCAAAAAAAACTCTAAAAATATTTGGTAAAATAAGTCCTATTATACCAAGGCTTAGGTTTAGCTGGTTATTTTTTATAAAAGTAAAATTTAAGTTTTTAAAGCTTGAAAAGGACAATGAACCATTAAAACAATCAAAAATAATTATGCACGATATAATTAGTGAAAAAAATGATATCCCCTCAATTATATAAAATGAGTCCAAAACTTTTTCATCTCTTAGAGTTTCTTTCCTTTTCGTAAAAAAAAGTAGAATCAAAGAAGTTATTGGCCATAGAAACAAAATTTGAAAAAAGGACTCGGAAGTTGCTGCTAGATGACTAAAGATAGTACCTAGATAAAATATAACAAAATGAACACCCTTTATATGATCTTTCAAGTAATTCCATTTTAAAATGCAAAAAATATAAAAAATAAGATTAAGGAATATTATAAGAAGGTTAATTATAAATGAAATATCATCTAATATATAAGATATATTAAGTTCATACTCGGAGAAGCTAAAATAATTCCAGACTTTTATAATTTCATATTTATTATCTCCTAAAGAAAAGAACTTCTTTCCAAAATACCCTAAGAAAACAAAATTACTCATAAGACCTAAAAATGGGTAAGCCCTTTTAGTTTTTTTATCTATAGACAAAGGAATAAGATGGATAAGGAATAAAAGAACTAAAACACTTATTAAAATTTTTTCAAAAATCAAGGTGAACCCCCAATTATTCTTTTAGGTCTATCGTCTTCTCTACTTTAAAGTATTTGGACAAAAGAGTCAGACCAATTACAAACTGAGCCATTGAGAAGGTTACTAATAAAATAAAGTTAAAATTTGGAAAAGCGTAATTGCTTTTTTTTAAAAATAAATAGAAAACGAAAAGACATGAGTTGAGCATTACAGCTACATTTATAAAAATAATGAGGTAACTTTTTTTCAAAAGAAGGACAATCCACCCAAAACAAAAAAGAAACAAACCCAAAAATAAATACAACATAAGTTTCTTCCCTAATTTTCCTTTTTATAATTTTGGAAGGTTAGAATACACTGAACTGTTAAACCATAGAATAAAAGAAGAACAATTTCTAAAGATATATCCTGAGATGGGTTTGTAGCAGTACTATTAAAAACTTCTGTTTTAAAGCTTAAATTAAACGTTTTATCCTGTTCAATAAATAGAAAGATTAATCCAAAAAATAGACATGATAAAATAATACCCGTCATTTTTCTTTTATTCTTACTGAGTTGATTTCTTGAGTAGTATTTTGTATTTTTATGAAAAATAAATGCATAATAAAGAAACGTAAGTGCCAAACCCATATTCAGTAAAAAAACCATTGCACCTAAACTATCACTTTGAAACTTAAAGTATATTAAAGACAGAAATATCTGAAATGTTAAAAAAATCAAAGATGACATAACTCCATCTTTAGACCAAGAAGTCATCACAAAAAGGATGGAACACAAAGTCATTAAAAACGCATCTAAAATCACTTAGATTACCTTCTATTTTATTCAAGGAGATAATTCAACCTTAGATCATTTTACAATGAAGTACCTTTATAAGTATAGAGCCAAACGAGGGTTAAGACTAAATTGAAAACGGAAATTGGTAACAGATACCTCAATGATACTTTTACTGCATGCTTCCACTTTAAAGAAGGGATTGATAAATAGACTCCAAAAACTAAAAGATGAACGATAGAAGTTTTAACTAACAACAAAATTCCCTTTAGAAAAAATAAGAGGAAAGGTTTTTGTATCATTTGATCTAAAACTGAGTGACTACTCCAACCACCCAAATAAAGAAAAACAAATAAAAGTAAAAATCCTAAATAATTCAAATTATCTGAAAGCTTAAAAATATTAAATGATAGTGCATTGTGATAGCTGCCGATCTCTTTTATTACACTTCTTGTACCCGTGGAGCTAAATCCAAAATGATTCTTCCTGGCCAAACATAAAGTCAGGCATATAAAAAATACGACAGAGCCAATAGGTTGCTTAAAAACTCCCCAATTTAAACCCTTCCAAAAGTTATTTATTTCTTCAAAAGGGAGGTATTGAAGAGTCTCTGGTCCTTTATCTGAAAGAAAACTAGATATAACTAGAAAGAATAAAGTTATAGCTAAAACAAACCTCCATATAAACTCTCTCGTTGAAGCTATGTAAGAGAACCCTTTACCACAAACCCAAGAGTCAACTAAAATGGGAAAAAGTCCCAACAAAAAGGAAACAAGGAAATACATTAATGTAAGAGGGTTTCCAGGTTTTAAGACAACCTGAAACTTAGTCAATGATTCAATTTCAAAAGACAAGGAAAACAGCAGGAATGGGCAAATTGAAAAAAAAATTGCAATCAATGAGCACAAAAAAGATATATTTTGATATGGCTTTTCCTTATCCATAGACTTTTTGAATAAGGATTTACACAAATCAAATAAGAAATTACTGCTTACAGCAGTTCTAGTTTTTAAAAAGTACGATTTATTAATGATATTAAACTGAAGCTTTTCTAAAGAAGCTAAAGTTGAAAGGAAAGAAAAAAGGGTCAGAATTAAAATTAGGAAATTAAGGATTACCATCCAATCCATACCCTAGACTCCTATCTTTCAAGGTCAAACTTAGAAAACACTGCAAACATCAAATAACATAAAAATAAAGAAACCAAGAAAAAAATGATACCAGAATAGTTTTCAATATTATTTGTGAAATTAAAGTCAATCAACCAGGATAAAAAAAGAATAATTTGGCAAAAAAAGAGAAAAAAGATGGGGACAATAGATATTCTGTCTTGGGAGTAGCCAAAAAAACTTGATTCCTCCGAGTTTCTTTGATCCCCCTTACTATTCATCCATCATCCCTTTCTTTAGTGAATTCAAACAATAATGTAAATATTACTGATTGAGAAGTTTCCCAAGGTCATTTATTGAAGAATAAAAAGTTTCGCATTAGTGGCCATCAACATCAAGCCCCCCCAAAAGAGCCCAAAAATTACAACAGGTGAAGTTAAGCCGATGATTATTGCCGTATTTCTAAATGAAAAGCCTTCAATTTCATCATTAGACTCTGGAGGTGTAAAAATCATATTTCTTACTATTTTCAAATAATAGTATAAAGAGATTACGGAGTTAATAGCTCCTAAAGTGGCAAGGGTGTAATAGCCTTTATCGATTGCAGCTTTTAAAATATTAAATTTTGCGACAAATCCACCAAAAGGCGGAAGGCCTGAAAGTGAGAACATCGTTATCCCCATCATAATCGCAATAAGAGGATACCTTACGTACATTCCGTTGAATCTTTCAAAATGGTCGTTACCATACTTATCGGACACAAATGAGGTGATATAGAATGCTGATAGTGTCATGAAAAGGTAAAGCGCGGCGTAAAAAAGAATCGCTCTAGCCCCAACCGCATCCATAACAACTACACCTAGTAGCATAAAACCAGCATGCGCAATTGACGAGTAGGCAAGCATCCTCTTCACAGATCTTTGATCTATCGCTGATATATTTCCCACAAACATAGTTAAAACGGCAATAACTTGTAAAATAATTACCCAACTATCTTGTAATGCTCCTTCTTTTGAGAAAAAGACCATTGTAATTCTAACAAGGGCAGCAATACCAGCAACCTTTGGAACTATAGAAAAGAATGTCGTGACTGGAATTGGTGATCCCTCATAAACATCCGGAGCCCACATATGAAATGGTACGCAAGCTATCTTATATCCAATACCAACAAAGAACATCATAAAAGAGGGAATAAGAATAGAAAGTTGTAAAGTACTTAAGTTCTGAAGCTTTGGAATAATTTCTTCGAATTGAATTGTACCAAGCACTCCAAAAATGTGGCTCATACCAAACAGCATTACCCCAGCAGCTATTCCACCATACAAAGAGTACTTTAAGCCTGCTTCAGAAGAATAATCATCATTCTTTCTTAGCGAAGCAAGGACATAGGATAGTATCGAAAGTGTTTCGATACCCAGGTAGAGTGTAAGCATATTATTTGCCGAGGCTAATAGCATACCTCCGACCAAGACACCCATCGACATTATAGCAAATTCACTTTTAAAATCACTATAGATATCATTAGACTGAGAGCTGAGGTAAATAGATCCAAAAGTCCCCAGTACCATAATTATTTTTGCAAACGTGCTAAACTGATCAATGACAACTGCATTAGTAAAAATTGCTAAAGGCTCATCTGATAAATTATTCAAGAGTGTGAAGAAGGCAAAGATTAACCCGACGGAGGCAATGCTAAAAACTAAGCCTCTTCCCTTGTCCTCATTTTTATAAGAAGCCTCAAGGAATAACATTGCCAACATCGTTCCAATCACGATGATCTCAGGAACAAAGTATCCTAAATTTGCAAAATAATTAACAACCATCTCTTTTTACCCTTTAAATCGTTGAGACTCTATTCCTTATTGAGAATACTTAGCCAATTCAACAACTAATCTACCAACTGTGCCCTTCATCATATCAAGAACAGGAGTAGGCCAAATTCCAAATAAAATCACCATCACACAAAGAGGTGTCATATATAAAATTTCTCTTGCATTGACGTCAGAGTAATTTTTACAATCTTCGTGAACTTCTCCAAAAAACATTCTTTGAAACATCCACAGAAGGTAAGCAGCACCGATAAGTAACCCAAGCACNGCTAAAACTGTGTANGTAGTGTACTTGCTATAAATTCCTAGGAAGACTAATGCTTCTGAAATAAATCCAGCNAGTCCTGGTAAACCTANAGAAGCGAACATACCTATNATGAANATAATACTAAATTTTGGTAATTGCGTGTAAAGTCCACTGTAACCTTTACTTCCATCTGGNTTAANAATCCATCTATGATGNGATCTTTCATAAAGAATACCAACAAGAAGGAACATCATCGCTGTTGACATACCNTGGTTCCACATTTGAAGAACACCACCATTCATCCCTTCCGTTGTCATTGCGGCTAAGCCCATCATAACGAAGCCCATGTGTGATACTGACGAATAGGCGATAAGCTTTTTTACATCGTTTTGTGCCATAGCACACAGTGCGCCATAGATTATATTAACCAAGCCTAAAAGTGCTATAAAATCTGCATATTTCACAGCTGCAGCCGGAAAGATAGGAAAAGAAATTCTTAAAAACCCGTAAGTACCCATCTTGAGTAGAACACCAGCCAGAATAACTGAGACCGCTGTAGGAGCTTGAACGTGAGCCCAAGGTAGCCATGTATGAAATGGGAAGATAGGAACCTTTATTGCAAAACCAATAAACATAAACCAAAAGAAAATAGTATTAAACGCTACTGAAGATCCAAATATGTCTATCTGAATATCTGTAAACTTTCCTCCAGCTAGTGCCATAATATTGAACACTTCTTTACCGAGCTGCTCTCCTCCCGTGTAGTATAGTGCAACCATACCTACAAGCATTAGAATTGAGCCAAAAAAAGTATACAGAAAAAATTTAACTGCAGCATACTCTCTTTTTTCTCCGCCCCACAAACCAATAAGAAAAAACATTGGAAGCAGCATAATTTCCCAAAATACGTAGAACAGGAAAAAATCCAAAGCCAAGAAAACACCAAGAACACTTGCTTCTAGCATTAAAAATAAGGCGAAATAACTTTTAACATTCTTTTCTATAGTCCAGGAACTAAGCACACAAAGAAGAAATAACAACCCAGTCAGGATGACCATTGGAAGAGAAAAGCCATCAATTCCAAGTCTCCAGTAAATATTAAATTGCTCTATCCACGGTATGACAACATTGAGGTTACTCTGTAACCCATGCTTATCAATAGCATTGGGGTCAAACTCATTGTATAACAACAAGGTTAAAACAAAAGTAATTATAGTATTGATCAAAGTCCAATATCTAATTGTTTGCTTTTGCTCCCTAGGGATAAAAAATATTCCAATCATTCCGATAATCGGCAAGAGGACAACCCAATTTAATAAACCTTGCACCGATGGCTCCTTGTAATTTCTCTTTTTTTAACCAACTTTATATAGAAAAAATATAACTCACTAAAACTACTATTATTACAATAAAATAAAACTGTACTTTACCAGACTGAAGAGTCCGAAGGATAACATTGAAACCCTTAACGACTAATGGTCCACCACCGACTCCAGCCTTATCAATTACTTCATCATCAAATTTACCAGAAAGACGAAAAGCCCATTCATTTATAGTCTTCCATCCATCAATAGCAAACCTATCAAAAATACCCATGTCAAAAGCTGCCAATAGGTTATTTAACTTTAAGAGGCCTTTTTGAATAACTCCCTTTATATAAAAGTCATCAAAGTAATATTTATTTTGAAGTGCTTTATACCAACCAGATAACTTATTCACCCACCAAGATGGATTTAATTTTCCAGCAACGTACATCAGGTAAGCTAAACCTACACCGGAGAAAGCAATGATAATTGATAATATAGCCCCTATATGATGGACATGGTGCACATGGTGCGCTCTTTCTTCACTTAAACCATGGTTAGGATCATAAGAGCTCTTTGGCAGTGGTGTTTTATCTCTGTTATCGACGGAAGACCACTCCTGCCTTTTGAGATCTTTAAACCTACCTAACTTAGATTTTTCAGGTTTCTCTATTAATGTTTGAAACCATTCCTTTTTAATAACTGGAAATTTAACAAGTTTTTGACCTGTAAAAGATCCGCTATACCAAAAGCCCAATGTGAAAAGAGTCAAAACAAGAAGGGGAACATTTCTATTCCAACTCAATTTCTCAACATGCGTATGATCATATAGTTCTTGATCCTTTGGGTTTCCAAAAAAAGTCAAAAACATCATCCTAAACATGTAAAACGCAGTCAGAAACGCTGCAACAAAACCTAAGACAGCAGGACCCCATAAGGCTCCTCCATCGTCCAATGCTCTTAGCAATGCATCTCCTAGAATTCGATCTTTTGAAACAAAACCAGAAAAGAAAGGTATTCCAGAAATCGCAAGTGTACAGCACATCATCGCTAAGAAAGTGAGAGGCATCTTTTTTCTTAAACCACCCATCCTTGGCATCTCCTGTACATGAGCATGTGTATGATGATCATGAAGAGAATGAATCACAGAACCTGCGGAAAGGAAGAGGCATGCTTTAAAAACAGCATGGGTTATAAGGTGCATGAAGGCAGCATTATAGGCTCCAACGCCGATACCCAAAACCATATAACCAAGCTGTGAAATTGTAGAGTAAGCTAGAACTGCTTTTAAATCCGTTTGGACCAAGGCAATCGTCGCTGCTCCAAAGGCAGTTATAGCACCTATGTAGGCAACAAAAGTTGTTAAATTCCCTGCTTCTAAAAGTGGGTAAATTCTAAGTGATAAGAAAACACCTGCTGCTACCATTGTAGCGGCATGGATAAGAGCCGAGCATGGCGTTGGTCCCATCATCGCATCTGGTAACCAAACTTGAAGAGGAAATTGAGCAGATTTTCCAATCGTGCCCATAAAAATAGCCAAAGCAGCACATGTAACAAGTGGGAATCCCCAAAGTGTTAGGTTATCAAAGCCACCCATCGCTAAAACTTTATAAATATCAACCAGGGCAACACTACCTTCACCTGTTGCTCTTGCCACAGTATGCCAAACCATCACTATCCCCAGTAAGAAGAAAACATCTCCTACCCTGGTAGTCATAAAGGCTTTTATCGATGCCGCACCCGCTTCTTCCTTTTCATAGTAATGACCAATTAATGAATATGAACAGAAGCCCATTATTTCCCAAAAAATAAACATTCCAAGAAGGTTATCAGAAACGACCAACCCTAACATAGCAGATGTAAAAAGTGACATATAAACGAAAAAGCGTCCGAACCTTATGTCATCAGCCATATAATAAGTTGAAAATATATGAATTAGGAATGCACAACCGGACACCATTAGCAACATAACAGCAGTCAAGTTATCTATATAAATTCCCATGTTTAATTTAAAGGAAGGCCCCAAATCAAACCAAGTAAAAACTTTATGAATATAATAATTTGTTGCGTACTGTCCAAAAACAAAATCTTTAAAGATTGCCAAGCTATAGAGAAGGGAACCAAAAATAGCCAAACAACTTATACCAACCGCCGTCTTTGTAAACCTCTTAACTATAAATGCATTTATGGCAAACGCAAAAAAGGGTAGGAGGACAATCGGTGCTACACTTCCAACTGTATAATCCATAAACGAAAACCTTTTTAATTTTTCTTAACTTTGTAATTGAGTTGCATCATCTATATGTATGCTTTCCCTTATTTGATAAAACCTTATAACAATAGCCAAGCCAACCGCCGCCTCAGCCGCAGCAACAATAATTATAAATAGAGGGAAAATGTGCCCATCCAGGTTTTGATTAACAAATTTTGTATAAGCAACAAAATTTAACGCAGATGCATTGAGAATAAGCTCAATGCCCAAAAGGATGGCAACAATATTTTTCCTGGCAATCATGACAACAATTCCAGCAAGAAAAAGAATTGTCGAAATTACCAAATAAGACGAAAGTGTTATCATAATTTTATATCCTGCTTAGTTTCTTTTTGGCCGTGCTATGACTGCCGCTCCAACCAAAGCTCCCAATAATAAAACTGAACTTATTTCAAACGCAAGCACATGGTCACTCACTAGAAGCATACCTATTTTCTCTACTGTCTTATCAAAAGCCATTGTAGAATTAACCGGCTGCGCTTCAAAGACCTTAGGCAACAACCTAAAAATGACAATGTAAGACGCTAAAATTGCGCTTATCCCACCAGCAATATAAGTTCCAATACTTCCCATCATAGGGGTTTTCTTAATACCAAAACGATTCGATTTTTGCGAGTCTGCGCCGCCTGTTAGCATCACAGCAAAAACCATTAAAATAACAACGCCACCCACGTAGACAACTAATTGAGTAGCTGCGACAAAATCCGCCCCAAGGGTAAGATATAATCCTGCAACGCCTATTAAGCTCATCAATAAATATACACAAGCATGCATAATATTTTTTGTTGCAACCACGCCTACTGCCCCAAGAACTGAGAAGAGAGCAGATACTAAAAATAAGATATTTCCAAACACTTATTTCCCCTTTAATTCTCTTTAGTGCCCACCGCCAGCGGCAGCCGCGCCACTTTTGAAGAGAAGTTCAAACAAAGACTTTCCTTCAAAACCATACAACCAAAACCCTGTCCCAATAAGATTAAAAATTGCAATTGGAGTTAAATATTTCCAACATAGAGTCATGAGATGATCAACTCTTAATCTTGGAAGTGTCCAACGAAACCAAATAACAACATAGTATAAGGCAAGAGTTTTACTAAAAAAGGCACCTAATTGAAGAAACTGCCCTAAAATCCCATCCCCACCTAAACCGAAAGGAACGTTATACCCACCAAGAAATAGAGCGACGGCAACACCAGATACAACAAAGACCTCGATGTATTCAGCTAAAGCAAAAAAAGCAAACCTCATACCTGAGTATTCTGTATGGTAACCAGAAACTAGCTCTGACTCCGCTTCTGGAAGATCAAAAGGAGCTCTGTTAGTCTCAGCTAAACCGCCTATAAAAAAGACAAAAAACCCTATAAAAGTAAATGGATTATGAAAAACAAACCAACCCTGAGGAAAGCCCGTCTGGGCTTCGATAAGAGTCGTAAAGGAGAGGCCTCCGGCTAAAAGAACACAACTCAAACCTGAAATAACCACAGGAATTTCATAAGAAATAATTTGGGCTGCTGCTCTCATACCGCCTAACATTGCCCATTTAGAATTTGACGCATAGCCACCTAAGAAAATCCCTAAGCCTACTAAGGACGATATTCCTATCAAAAAGAAAAGACCTATATCTAAATCTGAAAGTATAAATCCACTAGAGTAGGGCACAACAGTTAAAGAACCGAGAACTCCTGCTAAACATAAGATTGGTGCCAAGGTGAAGAGGAATTTATCAGCACTTTTTGGAATGATCCCCTCTTTCATTATAAATTTTACACCATCTGCCAAGAACTGAATAAGCCCGTAAGGCCCTACACGGTTTGGCCCCATCCTAAGTTGGAGGTCAGCAGAAATCTTTCTCTCAGCGTAAGTTGCCAAACCAGCAGTTACAGCCATGACATTCACGACTATAAACGCAGCAAGAAAAAAGAACAAAAACACCATCAGTGGCTCTGCATTAAAACCTAACATCTCAGTTAGAGCCTTAACTAAGCTTTTGTACCATTCAAACTTTGCAAAATATGTGACTATCGTTTCGTTCATCTTTTTCCCTTAAGCTTTTCTTACTCAACTTTCCTTTTCTTTATCAGGAGTCTGAAAACTTCTTACCCAGTCTAAATCACCTTTTCTCCAACAATAGGCAACACCAGCAATGAGGACAAAGAGGAAGATGACAATTTCAACTAAAACTAAGCCTCCCCGACCAATTTCATTCATTTTTTTAAAAACTGAAACAACCGGAAACATTAAAGCTGATTCGACGTCAAAGATTATGAAAATGAGGCCGATAACATAAAACCTCATATTGAAGAGGGCCCAAGCGTCACCTACAGGATCTTCACCACACTCATAAGCCTGCCTCTTTAACTCCGTAGGCTTTTGTGGGCTAATAATTTTAGAAACAACTAAAGCCCCTACAACGGCTAAAACACCAAAAGCCATAAGAATTAATATGGGCCAATAGACGTCTAGCTTTTCTAACGCCATACTTAAAATCTCCAAGATCTAGATTTAATCGATACTACCAAAGCGAATGATACCACGTTGGAACCGTAAAGAGTATTTTTTTACGAAAAGAAAATTAAAAAAAAACTATAAAACTTCATAATCGCTCTGCAAAATTATTAATACCCATTGCCAAAAAATTCAAAATTGTATTAAGAAGAGTATTTTTGTTATTTCCATCGATTCCTTTTTTCCGGACAAAATGATGCAGTTTTTTAATTCTCTTTTACAAAAGTTCAACCAGTGGAATGAAAACTCTTTTAATAACGCACTAAATGTTACTGGTCCTTCGCCAAGTCAATGGTGCTTCCTTTTCAAAAACCTTTTGATGCAAAAGGATAGTGCATTATCCAAAAAAAATCATCTCGTTGTTTTACCTAGTATCGAATCAGCAGAAGTTTTTTATGAAAATTGCAAGAAGTTTAGTCCAGATTTTTATATTGATTATTTCCCTGGCTTAGAAACTAATCCATATACAAAAATATTATCTTCTGAAAAAGACCTCTATAAAAGATTCTCCCTTCTAGACCACACACTGGCTTCAGAAAAAAAAACTATCCTCGTTTGCACTATGGAAGCCTTTTCCCTTAAAGTCCCACCTCCTGACTTTTTTAATAATTTAAGAATAGAACTAAAATGCTCAGATATTATTTCTCCCTATGATCTATCTACCAAGTTAGTTTCACTAGGATATCAACCAGCTACATCAACTGAGGAGCCTGGTACCTTCTGTCAAAAAGGTGAAATTTTTGATATATTCCCAATCTGTGACTACGCTATAAGAATTCAATATTATGATGATATGATTGAAGAGATCCATCATATTGATATTCAAACTCAAAAAACAATACGAAAAAGCTCAGTTGAAAATATTTTTATTGGACCTACTCCGCAAGCACTCCTTCAAAAAGTTTTTCATTCCCAACTTAGAGAAAACATTCCTATGCCTGATGCATCTCAAAGAGAAAAGTTTGAAACAAGAAAGAGAATTTTTTCGCATCTATCTCAAAATCAACTTTTTGAAAACTATCCTGTTTTTCTTCCGCTCTTTTTCAAAGAGACAGCCACGATCCGGGATTATTTTGATAAAAAAGACACTGTTATCACTTTTATTGAAAAAGATAAGTCTTTTCAAACTATCCTTGAGTATCAAGAAGACCTTCGGGAAAATTTTGAAGAGGTTGCTCAAGACCAAGAAAACGACATTGTCCTTTCCCAACCTGACTCACTTTACAGTTTTAGTACAAATAATTCTTTAAAAAATTTACCTTGCTCAATTGAAACAAATGAAGTGTCTATTTCAACAAACCTTGATTTCTCTTTAGAACATTCTATTTTATTCTCCTTTGAATCATCTAAGCATTTTATTACAAGAAATATAGGTCCTTATAAAGAGAGACGGGATTATATATCTAAAATTTTTAATTTCTTGAATAATTTTTTAATGAAAGAAGGCAAAGTTGTCTTTTGTTACAAAAATAATGAATCTCTTAAGGAATTCCAATTTTTTATTAACGATACTAATTTACAAAACAATGAATCCTTAACCTATCTTAAAAGTAAAATAGATGAAGGTTTTTTTTACAAAGCTGAAAGGACACTCGTTGTTGCGGATGCTGATATCTTTGGATCCAAAAAGAAAAAGATTAAGAATATTAGTAAGAAAAGTATTGACCTATTTGCAGAACAAATTTCAACACTAAAGGCTGGAGATTATATTATTCATAGCAAACATGGGGTAGGGCAATACCTTGGATTAGAGTCGATTAACATGGCCGGAAATGAAAGCGATTATCTCGTTTTAAAATATGCCCAAAATGATAAAGTGTATGTNCCAGTCTATAAAATGAATTTAATTCAAAAACATGCTGATAGNTCCTCACAGACAAAAGTCGCAAACCTCAGAAATAATAAATTTCTCCAACTTAGATCAAGAGCNAAAAAAGCAGCGAAGGAGCTTGCTTTCGATTTACTGGAACTGCAAGCAAAAAGAAAATTAACACAAGCATATTCATTCTCACAACCGGACCATCATTTTAAAGAGTTCGAACTTGCATTTCCTTTTGATGAAACTCCGGATCAACTTAACGCTATTGAAAATGTCCTCTTAGAAATGCAAAAAAATTCACCGATGGACTACTTAGTTTGTGGTGATGTCGGTTTTGGAAAAACTGAAGTAGCTATGCGTGCAAGCTTCAAAGCTGTATTAGATGGGAAACAAGTAGCGATTTTAGTTCCAACTACCATTTTAGCCTTTCAGCATTATAACTCTTTTAAGCAAAGATTTAAAAAGTTCCCTGTTAACATTGAACTTTTATCTCGTTTTAAAAGCCCAAAAGAAACAAAAGAAATAAAAGAGAACCTTAAATGTGGTAAAGTTGATATTCTCATTGGAACACATAAACTTCTCTCCGACTCAGTAATATATAAGGATTTAGGTTTAGTCATAGTTGATGAAGAGCAAAGGTTTGGAGTAGGTCATAAAGAGAAGTTAAAATTATTAAAAACCTCAGTTGATTTTCTAACATTAACCGCGACTCCTATACCTAGAACTCTTCAATTAGCATTTTTAGGCCTTAAAGACCTATCTCTTATCCAGACAGCCCCACCAAAAAGACAATCTATAAAAACCTACTTGGTAAAAGAAGATAAAAAAACATTGAAGAAGGCCATAGAAAAAGAACTTAAGAGAGGTGGTCAGGTTTTTATTGTCCACAATAGGGTTAACGATATAGAACTCTATGCTGCCAAAATTAAAGAATTGGTTCCAGAATCAAATATTGTTTTTGCTCATGGACAGATGAAAGAAAGTGAACTTGAAAAAAAGATGAAAGAGTTTTATATGGGTAAATTCGATATACTCATCTCTACCACTATCATTGAATCAGGCATTGATATCCCTAATGCTAATACAATTATTATTGACCGAGCAGATACTTTTGGTTTATCCCAATTACATCAATTAAGAGGACGGATCGGGCGGTCTGACCGTAAAGCCTATGCCTATTTCATTATTCCTAATCAAAAAATTCTATCTCCCATAGCAACTAGAAGACTGAAAGCTCTTCAAACCTATGCTGATATGGGCTCTGGTTTTTCTATCGCATCATCTGACTTAGAAATTAGAGGAGCAGGTGATATCTTAGGAGGAAATCAATCAGGTCATGTTGAAGCTGTCGGGTTAGAACTTTACATGGAGCTTTTAAAAGAGGCCGTTAATGAACTTAAGGGGGTAAAGGTTTCACTTAATACTGATTTAGAAGTTACAACTCAATTTCCATCTTTCATTCCTAAATCCTACATAACTGACGATGCAGAAAGATTAAAGCAATATAAAAGATTATCTAATTGTGGAACTCTAGATAATTTAGAGTCGAATAAAGAGATCCTAATAGATATTTATGGCAGTTTTCCACAAGAAGTTCAAAATTTATTCTTAATTTTAGAATGCAGGTTAACTCTCCAAAACCTTGCGATGACTTCCTTTAAGATAACTGCAAAAAATATCCTCATCTCCTTTGATGAGAATATAATCAATGCTAATGAAGCATTAAGAAACAAAATAGTTAGCTTTTTTATGGAAAGACCAAAGGTCTACCAGTTTAGTCCAAATTATAAAGTTAACTGTTCCTTTAAAGATAAACTAAGTCAGGAAAATATTCTTGAGTTTGCTCGACTTCTCTCTAATAAAATTCTGCCTACGAACTAGTTTTTTAACTTCTTTTTAAAGTTATAATCTCCACTTTCGAAATGCTTGCTATGTCTAAGAACTGAATAAGGAATTGCAATGGCCATGTTTAAAAATTACCGCTTTCTTATTTTATTAAATCTCATAATCTCTGCTTATTCCTTTGGGCAAGACAAAAGTTCAGATGCCAATAAAACAATCGCAATTGTCAATGGTTCAAATATAACTCACGGTGAATTAGAAAGTGCCTATTTACAAAGACTAAGAGTTGTAACGACTCAGAAAGTTACTCGTAAAAAGGTCCTAACAGATTTGATAAATCGAAGGTTGGGAATTGAAAAAGCTAAAAAAAATCAAATCGGACAAAACCCTATCATAAAAGAAAAAATAGAAGATATCCTATTTCATGCTCAAATTTCTAAAGATTTAGAAAAAGGACTTAAAAAAATAAAAATTCAAGAAGAAGATATTAAGAAATATTATAAAGAAAACCCTGAATACAGAACAGCTCATATCCTCCTAAGGGTCAGAGTCAAAAAGACAAAAGAAGAAGTAGAGGCAGCATTGGCTCAGTCTCTCAAAGTGTTTAAAGTACTAAAAAAAGACCCAAATAAATTTTCAGAACTAGCTAACAAGTTTTCACAAAGTATCTCTTCTGAGACCGGTGGAGATATGGGCTTTCAACCAGCCTCTCAACTTGCTCCTGAGTATTTTAAGGCTATTAAAGGAAAAAAAACTGGGTATATTAGTCCACCGGTAAGAACACAATTTGGATACCATATTATAAAAGTTTTAGCCGAGAAGAGTTATGAAAATATTAACAAAGCTCTTTACAGTAAATTAGTTTTTGACTCTAAGCGAGATGTTGTTATTCAAAAATATTTTCAAAAAATGAGAAACAATGCCTCCATTGAAATTAAAACTAAGAAACTCCAATAGACACACCTTGCAAATATACATGAAAATAGGTATTTTACTGCTCTGAAGAATAACCTTCTTTATCTAGGGTTAATCAATGAGTAAACCAAACTATTTTTTTAAGTTTTTTATATTTAGTGCTATTTCCATTTCAATACTTCTTCCATTGAAATCAAAAGCTGTTTTATTGGATAAGACTATAGCTATTTTCAATGACCAAATTATAACTAAATCAATGGTTGAAAGATTACGTAATACATATGAAACAAGAAGATTTCTGGCAGGTCACATCTATAAAGAAGCTACTTCTGAATCCAATTTCTATATTAACTTAATTATTAAGAGATTTTTAATAAGAGATAAGCTAAAGAAATTTGGTATTGAAATTGGAGACAGAGCTGTAGAAGAAAGAATTAATATGATTAGGAATAACTTCAAACTAAATCAGGAACAAATGCTTGCTTTTCTGTCTAGCAAAGGAATCTCCTTTAAGGAATATTTTGAAGTAATGAGAGAAGGTATTGAATATCAACAATTTTTTTTAAAACATATAAATCCTTTAGTGAATGTTAGTGAACAAGAAATAAAGAACTTATTTATTAAAAAGCAATCTACAAATAAAACAATATCGTTCAATTACTATCTAATTAGGTATTCCTTCCAGCCAAAAAAAAATACATCCGTTAACAAGAAAAAGCTTTTTGAAGTAATAAAAAAATATCATACGACAGGAATCGTTCCCAGTGACTTTTCTACTCTAGAAAAAATAGATCATGGCAATTTAAGTGAAGAGGATTTAAATAAGAAGATTAAATCGACACTAAAACCATTAGGGGAGGGTGAGTTTTCTTTTCCTTATTATGACAATGAAACATTTACTTCTTTTTTTATCAAAGAAAAAAACCTTAAAGAAAGTGAATCTTATAAAAGAAGCAAAAATATTTTAAAACAAGAGCTAATCGATAAAAAATCACAAAAAGTATTAGGTGCATGGATAAAAAGAGAAAAAAGCCAGTACCATATAAAGTACTTTCTAAAACCTATAAAAATAAAAAATCAATGATTCTCATAACACAAGGCCATGAAAACTCTATTTCCATAGAAGTATTTTTAAAAAGCTTTCTCCTTTTGCATTCTGAAGAGCAAGAAAAGATTCTTTTTTTTACTTTTAAAAACTCTTTGGAAAAAACTTTAAAGTTGTTGAAACTCAATTATATCTTCTACGATAAATCCGTTCTTATTGGGCAATCTCTTCTTAAATGTCGCTTTTTAACAAATTTTGAAGAGCCTGAGTCAACTGTAGCATTAATAGAAGCTATAAAAGCAATCAAAGATGAAAAAGATATACTCCTGACTTTGCCAACCTCAAAAGACCAACTGTACTTTGAAAAAAATTTAACTAAAGGTCATACCGAATTTTTAAGGAGTTATTTTAAGAAAGAAAATCTATCTATGGTTTTCTCAGCAAACAATGAAAATATCCTCTTAATATCGGATCACATTCCTCTTCGCCATGTTCCTGATTTTATAAAATCAAATGTTATTATTGAAAAAGTTTCAGATTCAATTATTCATTTCAATCGATACTTTAACTCTTTGACTGAGGTTTTTATTTCAGGACTTAATCCACATGCCGGGGAAAAAGGATTACTTGGAAATGAAGAAAATGAAATCCAAGATGCAATAGCAAATCTAAGGAAACTTTATCCACAGGTTACCTTTGAAGGACCAATTCCTGGAGATGGAATCCACCTACAAAAAACAAAAAAGCAAGCTCATCAACTTTATGTTTATATGTATCACGATCAAGGTCTTTCGCCTTTTAAGCAAAAGCATGGTTTAGTAGGACTTCATATGACCTTTGGCCTACCTTTTTTAAGGATGAGCGTTGATCACGGAACAGGGTTCGAAATTTATGGAAAAAGGAAAGCAAACCCTACTGGCTGTTACCACCTATTAAAGAAATCATTAATTATTCAAAATAAACTTCTTTAATTTCCATCTTGGAATTTCATTTTTATGACTAATCAAAAATATATAATTATTAATAAAGCCAAAGTTCATAATTTAAAAAACGTTAGTCTTAAAATACCTAAAAATGCTATTACAGTAATCACTGGTCCTTCAGGTTCTGGAAAATCTTCGTTAGCTTTTGATACACTTTTTGCCGAAGGTCAAAGAAGATACATAGAGTCACTTTCATCATATGCCAAACAATTCATAGGTAAAATGCAACCACCTGACGTAGAGTCTATTTCAGGCCTATCCCCATCAATTAGTATTGATCAAAAATCAACCATTCAAAACCCTAGATCTACTGTAGGAACAAACACCGAGATATTTGATTATCTAAGACTTCTCTTTGCAAAAATAGGGGACTTATACTGCACAGAAACAGGTGACCTTATTTTTAAAAGCACGCCAAGTTCAATAGTAAATAATATTCTTAAAATTGAGAACAAAACTAAAATACAAATCCTGGCTCCTCTTATCCATAATAAAAAGGGCGATTTTACTCATGAATTATCCAAATGCTCTACCATGGGTTTTTCCAAAGCTTATATTAATAAAGAATTAATTCAATTAGGTGACAATTACTCCTTTGATAAAAAAAAATCCTATTCTATAGATCTTGTCGTGGATCGAATTCTTATTAGAAAAGATATTGAGAAAAGAATATTTGATTCTGTTGAATATGCTCTTAAATTGGGCCAAGGAGTTGTTAAATATTTAGTTGGAGAAGATCATAATGAATACATATTTAGTGAACATTACATGTCTCCTAAAATTTATAAATCTTATCCTAACTTAGAACCTAAACTATTTTCTTTTAACTCTCCCTTAGGTGCTTGTAAAAAATGCAATGGCATTGGAGAACTAAAAATCTTTGATCCAAAGTTAATTTTAAAAAACTCAAAATTAAGCCTAAATCAAAACCCATTTTCGGACATTTTAGAAAAAAAATCTTTTTTTTATAAAATGATAGAAACCGTAGCCATAGATGAAAAAATTAATCTAAATGAACCTTTTGAAAACTTAAAGGATCAATCTAAAAATATTATTTGGAATGGCCAAGATAAGGAATATCATTTTAAATTTGAAGATGAAAATACAAGTTATGATTTTAAAAAATCCTTTCCTGGTATTATTGGATGGCTTAATAAAAAGCTCTCTGAAACAAAATCATCTAGACTAATACAAAATTTTGAAACATTTCAAAAGATTTCACTTTGTAACGGTTGTAACGGTAAAAGACTCAATCCCATTGCCTTAAATACTAAAATCTTAAATTTAAATATTATGGAATTATCCTCTCTACCTATTAAAGACACTCTTTCTTTTTTTAAAAACTTAAAATTAGAAGAAAACAAAAAGGAAGTTGCAAATAAAATTATAAAAGAAATAATTAATAGGTTATCATTTTTAAAAAATGTAGGATTAGAATATTTAAGTCTATCAAGAAAATCTAATACATTATCAGGTGGTGAGTCCCAACGAATAAGATTAGCTACTCAAATTGGTTCTACTCTTTCCGGAGTTCTTTATGTACTGGATGAGCCAAGTATAGGTCTTCATCCTAAAGATAATGACCTCATTATTAAAACACTAAAATCCTTAAAAGAACTAGGTAATACAGTTATAGTAGTAGAACATGAAGTTGAGACAATTCAATCAGCTGATTTTATCGTTGATATGGGGCCAAATGCAGGGACTAAAGGCGGCGAAATAGTAGCACAAGGAACTATTAAAGAAATTGAGAATAATCAAAACTCAGAAACAGGCCTTTTTCTTTCCAAAAAGAAAGAAATTAAAGTCCCAAAAAACAGAAAGAAATTATCAAACTTTATTTTACTAAAGGGTGCTTCCCTAAATAATATTAAAAATTTAAATATTAATTTTCCGCTTGAGGGCTTAATTTGTATAACGGGGGTTAGCGGCTCAGGAAAAACCACACTTTTAAACAAGATTCTCCTTCCTGGAATTAGAAAATCTATTCTTGAAAAGAAAAACTCTATTAAAAATCCTCCATTATTTGAAAGTATTTCAGGTATAGAGTCTATTCAAAGTATTATAGAATTAGATCAATCATCTATTGGGAAATCTCCTAAATCAAATCCCTCTACATACACTGGTTTATTCAGTGACATACGAAAACTTTTTTCTGAAACCCCAGAAGCAAAAGTTCGAGGCTTCTCTCCAAATAGATTTAGCTTTAATGTTAAAGGCGGTAGGTGTGAGGAATGTGAAGGTAATGGCCAAAAGAAAATTGAAATGCATTTCCTGCCAGATCTATTTGTTAAATGTACAGAATGCAATGGACAAAGATTTAATAATGAAACCTTGTCAATTATTTATAAAGGAAAAAATATCTCTGAAGTTTTATCCTTTACTGTAGATGAAAGTCTTGTATTTTTTAAAAACCATTTACGCCTTAACAGAATTCTCTCTACTTTAGCAGATATAGGTTTAGGCTATCTTCAACTTGGCCAACCAGGAAATACATTATCTGGTGGAGAGGCGCAAAGACTAAAGCTTGCAAAAGAACTATCCAAAAAAACAAAAGGAAAATGTCTTTATATTTTGGATGAACCAACAACCGGACTCCATTTTAAAGATATAAGTATACTGATTAAAGCCTTATTCAATCTTATAAATGATGGTCACCCTGTTTTCATTATTGAACATAATTTAGAAATTATAAAGATGGCTGATCATGTTATAGATCTTGGTCCCGAAGGTGGTGATAAAGGAGGAAAAATTGTTGCCCAAGGTACACCTGAAGAAATAAGCAAAAAAAGAAACTCTTATACTGGCCAATTTCTTAAACCTCTTTTATAGACTCCTAATGAAAAATATAAAAACCATTTTATCTCTTGAAGAGCCACTAATAAGCGAGTTTATAAATCTAAAAAATTTTTATTTAGAAAAAGAGGATTATATTTGTGCTCAAAGTGAAAAGGTTGTCCTCAAACTCTTAAAAAGCCAAATTACTATAAAAAAAATTCTCGCTTCCGAAGACTTTTTCCATGCTTATTATAAACTCATTAAAGAACTTAACCCTAATATTATTTTAATGACAGCGAGTAAAAAGCTTCTTTCTAAAATAATAGGCTTTAATCACCATAAAGGCGTTTTTGCTCTTGCTGAAAAACCACCTTTTACTCCTATAAACAAATTGGATTCAAATATCTTAATCTTCAATGGACTAACAAGTCCTGAGAATATTGGTACTCTTTGTAGAACTGCTGCTGCATTCAATATAAATAGTCTTATATTTGACAAAAAATCTGCCAGTCCTTACCTAAAAAGATCTATAAGAGTCTCTATGGGAAATATATTTAAATTGAAAGTTCATTATAGTGACGACCTTGAACGAGACTTAATCGCCATCAGGAAAATGGACTACAATATTATTGGCACAGGAAACGAAGAAAACTCGAAACCAATGAGTGCCCAATATTTTCAAGGTAAAAATGCTCTAATTATTGGTAGTGAAGGTCACGGAATGGACTCAGAAATAAGAGCTTTATGTCACCATATTCTTAAAATAAAAATAAATGATGAAGTTAAACACCTAAATGCTGCAGCTGCAGGTGCTATTTTTCTACATGAAGCTACAAGAAGCTTTTTTTAAATTACAAATCGTTAGTGTTAAAATTCTCTAATAGACTTGTCATTTCGACAGCAGTGAGCGCTGCTTCCCAACCTTTATTTCCAGCTTTAGTACCTGCTCGCTCAATTGCCTGTTCAATCGTATCAGTCGTTACAACACCAAAAGCCACAGGAACAGAAGTATCAAGGTTTATACGAGAAATTCCTTTTGCCACCTCTGAACAAACGTAGTCATAGTGAGAAGTACTGCCTCTTATCACAGCTCCTAGACAAACAACCGCATCGTACTTTCCTGTCTCAGCCATTTTTTTAGCAAGTAGGGGAATTTCAAAAGCGCCCGGTACCCACGCTACATGAATGTCTTCCTTTTCAGCTTGGTGACGATACAAACAGTCTAGGGCTCCTTCTAAAAGCTTACCAGAGATAAACTCATTAAACCTACTTACAACGACTCCAAAACGCTTATTCTTGGCTACTAACTTACCTTCATATATTTTTTCCATACATTCCTCTATACTTTTAAAAATGATTCAAAATTTGATGTCCCATTTTGTCTCTTTTGGCTTCCAAATACTTTAAATTATTTTCATTTGGAAAAACTTCTATAGGAGTCTTTGTTACAACATCTATTCCACTTTCTTTTAGCCCACTTACTTTCAATGGATTATTAGTAAGAAGGTTGATCTTTTTAATATTGAAGAATTTTAATATTTGAGCAGCAAAACTATACTCTCTTAAGTCCTCTTCAAAGCCCAGTTTATGGTTTGCACTAATGGTATCAAAGCCTTTATCTTGAAGTTCATACGCTTTTATTTTATTTTCTAAACCTATACCTCGTCCTTCCTGCCTGAGATAAATAATAAGACCCTTACCCTTTTCTTCAATAACTTCCATCGACTTACTTAATTGATCACCACAATCACATCTTTTTGACCCGAATATATCACCTGTAAAACACTCAGAGTGAACTCTAACTAAAAGAGGTTCATCAATGTCCTCAAGGTCACCTTTCACAAAAGCCAAATGATGTTCATTATTCAACTTACTCTTAAAAGAAAAAAGCTCGAAGTCACCCTTTTCACAAGGAAAAGGTATAGAGGTCTTTTTCTCTATAAATAACTCTGTCTTTCTTCTATATTGAATCAAATCTTTAATGGTAATAATTTTAAGGTCAAATTTCTTAGCTACCTTTAAAAGCATATCTTGCCTTGCCATTGATCCATCAGGGTTTGATATTTCACAAATAACACCAGATGGATTTAACCCTGCTAATTGAGCAAGATCAACTGCAGCCTCGGTGTGTCCATCACGAACCAAAACACCTCCTGGCTTAGCAATAAGAGGAAAAATGTGACCTGGCCTAAGAAGCTCCTCAGGTTTGGTGTCTTCATTTACAATTGATTTTACCGTTTTAGCCCTGTCCTCAGCAGATATACCAGTCCCACTTCCAACGAAATCTACACTTACTGTAAAGGCAGTTTGATGAAGTGATTTATTAGACCTTATCATTAGGTCTAACTCGAGCTCCTCAGCTCTTTCCTCAGTAATAGGTACGCAAATCAATCCACGTCCTTCACAAGCCATAAAGTTTATAGCTTCGGCTGTTATATGTTCCGCCGCCATAATAAAGTCACCTTCATTTTCACGACTTTCATCATCGACGACAATAACCATTTTACCTGCTTTAATATCAGCTAAAGCACTTTCTATACTGTCAAAACAAACCACCTCAAAACCCTTTAGACTTAAGCCAATTCATGGTTAAAGGAAGTTTTCCTTCTGTAGAATTTTCCTTACGTTTAAAAACCAAAAGCCTTTCTATATACTTGGCAAATATATCAACTTCAATATTAACTTCTTGCCCAAGTTTTCTATTCCGTAAAATCGTATTATCCCAAGTATGAGGTATCACTGAGACAGCGAAAGTGCCACTCCCATCATCCAGATTTGCAACAGTTAAGCTAATCCCCTCAACAGCTACGGAGCCCTCTTGAACGAGGTACGGGGCTATTTCAGGATTTAACGCCATAGTTAACAAATAGTTTTTCCCATACTTTTCTATTTTTTTTATATTAGTTTTCTTATTTACATGCCCCTGAACAATATGCCCACCAAGCCTGTCACTTACTCTTAAAGCGAGTTCTAAATTAACTTCATCATTTAACTTCAAAGATCCAAGCGTTGTTTTCTCAAGAGAAACATGGACGACCTGAACAAAGAACAAGTCTCCCTCTATAGAAGTAACTGTTTGACATACCCCATTTATAGAAACAGAGTCATCTATATTAATATTAGCTGCTAAAGACCTTGTTCTGATGCCTAAACGCACACCTTCCGTATTTTTATTCTTAAAGGTAACTCTACCAATATCCTGAACTAAACCTGTAAACATTTTATTTTAGATCCAAAAAGTGAAACGTTTAACGATTATCTACAATTTATATCGTGACCCAGTAGATACCCTGACAGGCGTTATATTTCAAGTGAGTTCCTACAAACACACCGCATTAAGTAAAAAAAACCCCCTCGATGAGGGGGCTTCAAAATCTTTTTTAATCTTATTACGCAAGAAAGATAGAAATAAGAGTGAAGATGACAAGTGATTCCATAAGGGCAAGACCTAGAATCATAGGAGTCATGATCTTATCTGCAGCAGATGGATTTCTTGCAATCCCTTCTAGGGCTACAGAAGCAGCACGTGATTGTGCGAATGTTCCCCCAACAGCTGCTAATGCAATTGCGATGAAATAGAAAGATGCTTTTTGGTTAGAACTCCAACCACCAGCTTGTAAAAGCTCAAGTTCTGAAGCTGCCATAACCATTGGGCTTGAAGCAAGACCAAGAAGAATCAAAGATAATTTTTTCATTTTAATCTCCTTAAGAAAAAATTTTATTTAATGTGCCGCGTGCTCATCATGATCGTGATGAGATACAGCTAAACTTATATAAACCATGGAAAGTACTGTAAAAACATAAGCTTGGATAATACTTACGAGTATACCCAATACCATAAATATTATTGGTATTATAGCTGGTGCCAATTCAGAGAACTTGGTTAAAACAAGGTGATCCCCAAACATATTTCCTCTAAGCCTTAAAGCAAGAGAAACAGGACGAATTAAATTAGATAGGATCTCTATTGGAAAAATAAGAATTGCCATATACCAAAGAGGGCCAGCGAAATGCTTCAAATAGTTTATGACACCTAATTCCTTACACCCTTTAACATTATAAAATATGAAAGAAAAAATCCCTAGAGCAATCGTGGTGTTCAAAAATTCTGTTGGAGGAAGAAATCCGGGTATTAAGCCTATTAAGTTAGAAAGCAAAATAACAAGGAAGATTGTCGCAACAAACCCAAAATACTTTGGAGCACTTTTTTCACCAATAACAAGCTTGCATTGGTCAAAAATAAACTGCCCGTACGCCTCTACTAAGTTTCTGAACGTAATACCTTTATCTGGTATCACTATGTTAACGACACTCGAGAGCTTTGATCTATAAACCAATCCAGCCAAGAGGATAAAAAGCCCTACCATGCCAAAGGTTAAAATATAATGCAGTTCTTTAATGTTATTTCCAGGAAGCAACGCACTCTGCGCAGCTTCTATCCAAGTGAACCCTGCTGCACTTACATTAAAGGTAGCAAAAGAAGTTATTAATAGCGCCAATCTTTTCATTTAAACTCTTTCCTTTCTATCTCTTTTTTTGTTTTTCAAATCCAAACAACACAAGGACAAAGATTAAGACCACGTAATTTATCAACGGTATTAATACCCTCTTGCCCATTAAATGTACACCCAAAGATAAGGATCCAAAGAGAATTACTAATTTTCCAACAAAGAGTAAAACAATTTTTTTATTAGATCTTCGACTATCTGTATCAACGAAAGGAAGAAGCATTTCTCTTAAAGACGCAACAAGCATTATTTGATTTAAAACTGTTCCAAAGTAGACAATAGATACTCCTAAAACTTCTACCCATGTCCTGCATAAGACGACACAAAGAGCTGTAGATGGCAAAGAAAAGAGAATATATCTTTTAAGGTTTAGTTCGGTTCTTAATTGCATAAAAAACTATTAGAAAAATTGTGTTACAGACCAGCGCAACAAATAGTAGCCCGCCAGCCCACTTCTCCAATACCTTCTCAATTACTAGAAGTCTACAAAACCAAGCAGAAACAAAAATTGTCGTTGGAAGACTTAGCGCCAAAGATACTATTTTAAACCATTTTTTCTCTATTTTCACAATTAGGACTAACTACCTTTTCCTCGCGATCCTTCTTTTATATAAAGAGTTTAATCTATTTTTAATCACATCATTATTAGGGTATTCCCCTAAAATAGAATAATAAATATTATAGGCTTTCTTTAACTCTTCCATCGTCTCATAGGCATTGCCCATCAAAAATTTAGTTTGAACAATGTTGTCTCTTCTTTTTTCTAAAGCAATATATCTGTCCCAAAATCTAATTGCTTTTTTCCAATTCTTTATTTTGAAAAAAATTAATCCTGAATAATAAAGAGATTTTAAGTAATATTCGTGCTCTCTATAACTTATAATTTCCTGGAAAGTCTTTTCTGCCTTTCTAAATTCATTAGAATTTAAATATGATAAACCTAACCTATAATGATAAAAATCATGTTTCTTCAATCTGGGTTTAAATTGAATTAAACGTTTATAACTTTCACTAGCTCTTTTAAAATTCTTTAAATAAGAGAAATCGATCTCAGCTATTTTTTCTTCAACTTTTACAAGCTCTCTTAAGTCTTCCGATAATTTAAGGATTTTTGAATAGTATTCAATCGCAAGGTTATTGTCATCCAAGTGAATGGAATATAGTTCACCTAGCTGATAAAAAATCTTAATTTTAACTTTTTTAGGAGCAACTCCATTAAGAATCCTCTTATACTTTAGAGCTGCTTTTTCATAGTTTTGGGTATTTATAAACCCTTGAGCTTCAAGAATCTCTTTATGCAGTCGCGGAGAAAAATCACAACTGCATAAAGAAAAAAAAATAGCTGTAAATAATGCTAATTTTTTAAAATTCAAATATTTATTCCTTTGAACCAGATGGATTCTCAGGGTCAGCAATTTTTTCTACAGCAACAACTTTCTCAGATGGCTTTAATCTAATGATACGAACACCCTGGGTCGTTCTTCCCAAGAGAGAAATGCCAGCTATCTTAGTTCGAATTACCTGTCCCTTATCTGTTATAATAACAAGGTCATCCTTATCAGTAACAGGTTTAATTTGAACAATCTCACCATTTTTTTCTGTCAACCTCATGGCCAATATTCCCTTACCGCCTCTAGATTGCTTTCTATACTGAGAAGAGATTGTTCTCTTTCCATATCCATTTTCGGTTACAGACAAAATTTCGACATTATCATCAATTAATTCCATTCCTATGATTTTTTCATCCTCATTAATCGCAATTCCCTTTACCCCCTGAGAAACTCTCCCCTGTGGTCGACAATCAGACTCAGGAAATCTTATAATTTTTCCTGAAGAAGAACACAATAAAACATCCTGAGAACCATCAGTAACCCTAACATTTAAAAGGCTATCTCCATCCTGAATTTTTATAGCCCGAAGTCCACTTTGTTTTATATTTTTATAATCTGATAAAGGAGTCTTTTTAACAATACCTCTTTCGGTTGCAAATATAAGGAACTGGTTATCAAAATTCTTTGGAACTCTGACAACTTCTTTTATCTTCTCCCCAGAAGGTACCTGGAGAAGATTTACCAAATTTCTTCCTTTGGAAGTTCTGGTGCCTTCCGGTATATTATAAACCTTTGTGGAAAAAACCAAGCCTCTTGAAGTAAAAAACAAAATCGTAGAATGAGTATCGGCAGTAAAAATATCAGTAAAGAAATCATCCTCTACATTATTAGCTCCCTTAACACCTGTCCCACCTCTTTTTTGGGTTTTATAAGTATCAATGGCCATTCTTTTAATATAGCCTTTATGAGTGATCGTTACGATTTGATCTTCTTGCTTAATTAGATCTTCAATATTGATCTCATCAGTTTTAGCTATTATTTGAGTTTTCCTATTATCACCAAACTTTTCTATTGTTTCGTCAAACTCTTTATTAATTATATTTCTTATTTCATTTTCATCCGCAAGAATAGACTCTAACTTTTTAATTAAGGCCATCATCTCTTCATATTCTTTGACAATTTTATCTCTTTCAAGGCCAGTTATTCTCCTCAACTGCATATCAAGAACAGCTTGAGCTTGAATTTCTGAAAATGAATATTTCTCAATTAAAGATTTTTTAGCATGACTAGGACCTTCAGATTTTTTAATTAACTCAATTATCTCATCTACATTTTCGACGGCTATCTTTAAGCCTTCTAAAATGTGAGCCTTTTCTTTTGCTTTCTTCAATTCATAAACCGTTCTTCTTATAACGATTTCTCTTCTATGATCCAAAAAGCATTGAAGCTGCTCTTTTATGTTCATTACCTTAGGACTTCCATTGGAAATGGAAAGAAAAATAATTCCAAATGAAACCTGCAGTTGTGTATGCTTAAATAGGCGGTTGACAATGACAGAGGAAATTTCACCCTTTTTAACCTCTATACAGACTCTAATACCTAACCTATTAGACTCATCCCTAATATCTGAAATACCAGTTATTGATTTTGAATTAACAAGCTCAGCTATTTTTTCAATTAACTTAGCCTTGTTAACTTGATAGGGGAGTTCTGAAATAATTATCCTTTCCCTGTCCTTTCCATAAGTCTCCACATCGACTTTTGCTCTTATTTGAATAACACCTTTTCCAGTTTTATAGGCTGATCGAATCCCTTCTTGGCCATGAATAGATCCTGCTGTTGGGAAGTCAGGTCCTGGCATCAATTTCATAATATCATCAATTGAAAGGTCCGAATCTTGAAGAAGGGCTTTAAGAGATAAGCAGACTTCTTTTAAGTTATGAGGGGGAATGTTTGTTGCCATACCGACAGCAATTCCAGCAGACCCATTCACAAGTAAGTTTGGAATTTTAGTTGGTAAAACCTGAGGCTCTTTTAGGGAATCATCATAGTTAGGTTGCCAATCAACAGTCTCTTTATCTAAATCACGAAGCATTTCTTCAGCAAGCTTATCCATTCGAATTTCGGTATACCTCATAGCGGCAGCACTATCACCGTCGATCGAACCAAAGTTACCTTGCCCATCAATAAGAGGGTATCTTAGTGAAAAACTTTGAGCCATTCTAACAATCGTACCATAAACTGCAGAGTCTCCATGTGGATGATACTTACCAATAATATCACCGACAATTCTAGCAGATTTTAAATAGGGCCTGTTATGAACATTATTCAAAGTGTGCATCGAATACAATGCTCTTCTATGAACTGGCTTCATCCCGTCTCTTACGTCGGGAAGGGCCCGTCCAACAATAACAGACATAGCGTAATCTAAATAACAATCCTTCATTTCTTTTTGCAGAGGGATTGGATTTATTTTATCTTTTTTAGGAGTTTCCTCACCTGTATTTTCAGACATTTGAAATAACCTTCTTTATTTTTTACTTTTGATTAAATAGAAAGATTTCTAACATTAAGTGCATTATCTTCAACAAATTGCCTTCTAGGCTCTACTTGATCGCCCATCAAAACAGAAAAGACTTGGTCTGCCTCAATAGTATCTTCTAACTTAACTTGAAGAAGAGTCCTGTTTTCAGGATTCATAGTAGTTTCCCATAATTGCTCAGGATTCATTTCTCCAAGACCTTTATATCTTTGAATGTAAGCTCCTTGTTTTCCATTTTCTAAAACAAAGGAAGCAAAATGCTCTAATGATTCAAAGTTAAGAGTTTCTTTCCCTTCTCTTTTAACCTCAAAAGAGGTCACCATATATTTGTTAATTCCCTCAAAGCTATTTATTAAATCATTATACTCAGGGGAAGATAGGAAGTAAGAATTTAACTTAAACCTCTTCGTCCTCGCTGAAGTTTTTACTGTTACCTTAATCATAAAACCTTTATCATCTTCATCTTCAATAGCTTCAAATGAATATTTTTTTAAAGTTTCATTCTCAAGTTCCTTAAAATGACTACTTAAAGACTCTAATGCTTTTTCAAGCTCAGGTTTATTCTTTAAAATCTCTTTTGTAACTTTAGATGATTCAATAATTTCCTTCAGTAGCATAGTATCGAAATGAACATCGTAAGAAGATAGATCATGTGTATAGCTATGATACTTATTCATTAAAAATTTTATTTTATCATTAGGTATACTTTTTCCATCAATATGAACATCAAACCCTTTTATAGAGTTCGAAACTAAAAAGGCCTCTAATTCCGCATCATCTTTAAGATATTTTTCAACCTTACCTTTTTTGTACTTATATAATGGTGGCTGAGCGATATAAATATAGCCATTTTCAATAAGTTCAGGAAACTGCCTATAAAATAGGGTTAAAATCAAAGTCCTAATATGCGACCCATCAACATCAGCATCAGTCATGATTACAATTTTATGATACCGAAGTTTTGAAACATTAAAGTTATTTTTACCGATACCAGTTCCAAGTGCCTGCACCATCATTTTAATTTCATTATTTGCAAGCATCTTGTCATATCTTGCTTTTTCAACGTTGAGTATTTTACCCTTTAAAGGCAATACAGCTTGAACTCTTCTATCTCTACCTTGCTTCGCAGACCCACCCGCAGAGTCACCCTCGACGATATAAATTTCACATTGAGCAGGATCCTTTTCCTGACAATCAGCCATTTTTCCCGGCAAGCCACCGCTCTCTAAAACAGACTTTCTTCTCGTGAGCTCCCTCGCCCTTTTCGCCGCCTCTCTAGCGGCAGCGGCATCTACAGATTTCTTAATAATTGTTTTAGCTAAACTAGGGTTTTCTTCGAGGTAAGCCTTCAAAGATTCCCCAACCATTGAGTTTACAATACCTTCAACTTCTGAGTTACCTAACTTAGATTTAGTTTGCCCCTCAAATTGAGGTTCTTTCAATTTAACAGAAACTACACTGGTCAATCCCTCTCTCATATCATCACCTGTTAAGGTTACCTTTAAATTTTTCAAGAGGCTGTTTTCTTTTGCATAATTATTTAAAACTCTAGTTAGAGCCGTTTTGAAGCCAGATACATGGGTACCTCCTTCAGGAGTCGAAATATTGTTTGCATAACTTGAAATTGCTTCTGAATAGGAGTCTGTCCACTGCATGGCTAACTCTATTTCGTAATCATCTCGACTCTGTACAAAATAAATAGGTTTCTTATGAAAAGGATTTTTTGCTCTGTTAAGATAGGTAACAAATTCCTTTATCCCGCCCTCATAATGAAATGTTTCAGTTTTTTCAGTTCTTTCATCTTTGATTACAATCTTAAGACCTTTATTTAAAAAGGACATTTCTCTAAATCGATTACATAAAGTATCGTAATTAAACTCATAAACTTCAAAAATTTCGTTATCTGGTTTAAAGGTGACAGAAGACCCTGAGTCTTTTGCATTATCTAACTTCCCAACGGCTTTTAAAGGCTCTTTCCTGGAACCTTTTTCAAAAGTTAATTCATGAATTTCACCATCTTTTTTAATTTCAATTTTTACCCACTTAGATAAGGCATTTACCACAGCTGCTCCAACACCATGGAGTCCACCAGAGACTTTGTAAGCACCACCATCTTCGTTAAACTTTCCTCCTGCATGAAGTTTAGTAAAAACTAACTCTGCGGCAGAAATACCTTCAGTAGGGTGAATACCCACAGGGATTCCTCTCCCGTTATCAACAACAGTAACAGAATTATCGACGTGAATAATTACTTTTATCTCAGAACAGTAACCTGCTAAAGCCTCGTCGACTGCATTATCTACGATTTCGTAAACACAGTGATGCAAACCTCTTACAGCGGTGTCACCGATATACATTCCAGGTCTTTTTCTAACAGCTTCTAATCCTTCGAGAACTTTGATCTGATCTGCTGTATACTGCCTATCTACCTTTGAAATAGATTCTGTTGGATTTTCCAAATGAGACCCCTCACTTATTAAAGGTTATGTGATGACGAAATAAACTTTAAATTCGCCATTCTCAATTTTTTATACGTTCTTGACTAATCCAGATGTGACTACAATTTTTTTTGTACCTTCAATCTTTTCCAGCTCATCTTTAAACGCTTCATTAGCCGTGGTAATCAGAGTTTGAAACTTGCCTTTTCCTAGATATTGAACAAGATTTTCCCAACGGGATTTGTCTAACTCCCCAGAAACATCATCCATTAAAACGATAGGAAAAGAGCCTATTTTATACCTGAATAGCTCTATATACGCAAATAACAGGCTTAAATAACTCATTTTTTGCTGCCCTAATGAACAAAAATCGACGGAATCTAAACCGTCAAAAAGAAGCAAGTAGTCATCTTTATGAGGTCCGTAAGTAGTAAACTTAGCCCTTAAATCTTTTGCAGAGTTTTCCACAAGTAAGGATTTCAACTTCTCAGGATCTCCTGAAGAAATTTTGGTCTCTAAGTGCAAAGAAACATTATGGTTCTTTGAAAAAATGTCCTTAAATATCCGATCATAGTAAGGAGTTATCTCCCGCAAGAAGCGCTCTCGACTGAATGTTAATATTTGTGAGACTTTAACAAAATCAATATCCAGTGCCCTTAATTGTTCCTTTGAATACTTTTGGCGACCTTCTAAAAGGGCATTCCTGAACTTTAACAAAGTTTGATAACGCCTAAGATTCGTTGCATACTCCCTGTCTAATTGACCCAAATGGAGATCAACCCACCTTCTTCTTTCGCTTGCTTTGCTATAAAAGTTTGAGGCATCAAAAGGGTTAATAAAAACTAAAGGTAACTTGGGCTTTTTTTTGAAAGGTTTTCCATTTTGAAAAAGTTCAAAAGAACTTGGTGTTAACTTAGCAGAATAAGATACTTTCTCACCTCTTTCATTAACCAAAGAAGAAAAAATAATTTCAGGTTTTTCACCGTCGACACTTAGAAATTGTGGAAAACTTGTTTTTTTTCTAAAAGATCTACGTGTGGATAAGACATGAATGGCTTCTAGGATATTCGTTTTTCCATTACCGTTTTCACCAAGGATGCAGTTAATCTTCGGGCCAAATTCTATGGGCATCCCTAACAGATTCCTAAAATTCCTTACCCTTAAACTTAAGATCTCTAAAGGAAACATCACTCTAAAAGAATATTTCTAAAGCTTGAGAGGCATAATAATTCCAAGATACCCCGATAGCTTTTCAGACTTAATAAGAACAGGACTTAACTCATTATTTAGTTCTAATGAGACATTCCCTTCAGAAATGACAGATAGTGTGTCGGACAAGTACTTTGCATTAAAGCCGATTTCCATCTCGTTTCCATCATATTCAACTTGAACTTTTTCTCTAGCCTCACCTAAAGATGGGTGGTTTGCAGTTATAATCATCTCATTCTTTTTTAGATGCAATCGGACTCCATTAGATTTCTCATTAGACATGATCTTTATTCTTTTCACAGCTGTAAAGAAGAGTTCCTTACTTGCTATAAGCTTATGGGTTGTCTTGGGAGGTATTACAGCTTCATATTTTGGATATTCTCTTGCGATAAGACGGACCGACAAGAAGTATTTATTTTCTGCATTTACATACATAAAAGTGTCGTCTAAGGATATCTCAATTGAACTTTCAGGAAAGCTCTCTGTTAATTTCTTTAATTCATTAATACTCTTTTTAGGGATAATAACCCCTCCCATTAACGATTTAACTTGAGGGTTTTCAACCTCTGTATCTAGCAAGGAGAGTCTATGCCCATCAGTTGCAACAGCTCTGATAATTGAGTCTACTTCCTGAAGGAAAATTCCATTCAGGTTAAGTCTTGTCTCATCAAGGGACATTGCGTGAGAGGTTCTATTTATGATTTCGAGTATTTGCTTTGAGTTTAGGTTAAACGCAGATCTTGTATTACCAAAAGTAAGCTTTGGGAAATCATCTGTTTTAAATACTAAAAGTGAGTAATGGATTGTCCTACATTTCAATGAAAGCATATTTTTGCCTTCAATAATTTCTAGTAAGATCTCATCCTGAGGAAGCTCTCTAACAATGTCGGATATATTTTTTGCATTTACACAAAACTCACCCTCACTTTCCACATTGGCACTTGATGAAACTTTAGCTGACACTTCTAAGTCAGTTGCTGAAAAAGTTAGCTGTCCTCGATTCGTAGATATAAGTATGTATGTTAAAATAGGTCTCGTATTTTTTTTATCGACGACCGATAAAACTTTATTTAACGAGTCTTTCAGGTGTTGTGTAAGAATTTTTACTCTCATAGAAGCCTCATTAGATTAATGCTGTTCTGCTAAGTTTTATCCTTTCGTTCTGATAAAATCAATACTTTGTAGAGAAGGAGTTTTTATAAAATAATTATTGTTAGTATTATTAATAATTATAAATAAATATATATATGGTGTGGGAAAGTGGAAAAGTGAGAAAAAGTCAGTAAAAACGAGGCTTTTTCAAGATTCGCTTTGTGCTCGGATGTTGGTAAAATTGAAGGACTTCTTTTTTTAGATTCGTATATTATTATCTTATTCACAAAATACCCCCTGATATCCACATAAAATTCACAAGTTATTCACATGGTTGGTTTGAGGGTTGCTGGACTGAGGGAAAAGCCTTGAGAATAAGTGTCTTTTTCACAAAATTGTTCACATGTGGATAACTTTTTTAACATACTGGGAGAAAGTTCTTTTGTAGTTATCCACAAAATTTAGAGGAATGTTGAAAACATGTTTAAGTGTATGTAATTTAAGGTTTTTTTTGTTAACATTAATTCACATTCTTATGGATATTATGTGGATAACTGTTGAAAAATGTGGGAATAGTTGGGTTGTTAACAATGTGTTCACAAAGGGCCTGTGGGCAAAAGTTTATTTATTCTACTTTGTTGCTTTGTGCTGTGAAAGGAGGATGTGGTAAATGTGTTAAAAATGTGGATAACTATAGAACTTACAGCAAGTTTTGAATCTCTAAGATCGTGTTTGCGAGATAAGGGTCTTTTTTCATTTGTTGATTTATCTTATTGACGGCATGTATTACAGATGTGTGGTCTCTTCCTCCGTAAAAAAAGCCCACTTCTTGTTGTGTTGCTCTTATGATTTTTCTAGATAAGAACATAGCGATATGTCTTACTTTTGTTATGTCCTTACTTCGGGCCTTTGATTTTAAGTCGGCGAGAGGAATCTTGAAGTGTTGTGATACTGCCTTTGCAATATCGTCTAAGTCGGTGATCTTTTTGTCTTGAGATTTCAAGTTCAGTTGTTCTCTTACTATGTCCTCATCTATATCCATTTTCATTACGTCAGAGAAGGCTGAGAGTTTAATGAGAGAGCCTTCTAGCTCTCTGATGCTTGACTTAATGGAAGATGCTATAAGTGTTATAACATCATCTGTGCAGTAAAGGTCTAATTCATAAGCTTTCTTTTTGAGGATGGCGATCTTCGTTTCGAGGTCAGGTCTTTGGATATCTATAACTAAGCCCCATTGGAGTCTAGTTTTGATTCTTTCTTCAATTCCCGCGATTTCTTTGGGGGGCTTGTCAGAGGTAAAAATTAACTGCTTTCCTTTGTCATGAAGCTCGTTGAATATGTGGAAAAACTCATTTTGGGTTCCTTGTTTATCTTTGAGCTCATGAATATCGTCTATCATTAATACGTCTATCTTCTCAGAGTACTTTTTTCGAAACCTAGAAATGTTGTTATTTTGAATAGAATGAATCATTTCATTCATGAAGTCCCTTGCGGTGATTAGGCAAACTATTAGGGAGGGGTGGTGTCTGTTTATAGTATTAGCTACTGAATGTAGTAAGTGTGTTTTGCCTAAGCCCGAGTCGCTATAAAAATAAAGAGAGGGGTACTTTCCTGATTTACCAGGATTGTTTGCTACAGCTTTAGCTGTTGCGCAGGCAATATTATTTGAGGGGCCTATTATAAAGTTCTCAAAGGTTTTGTTGGGGTCAATAAGAATGCCGCTTTGATCTGGCTGCATGTGATTTATATACTTAGATTCAACTTTCGAAAGTAAGTCTTCCTTTGTTGGAATAAGGTCTAGGTTTATCTCTTTTTGTTCACTTCTTCGTTCAGGTGAGCCATTTTTTTCTGGTAATTCAGGAGGTCGCGTTCTTATCTGGCTTTCTTCTGTTTCTAGAGAGTTATTTAAAAACCTGACAACTGAAGGTTTTTTTACTGAAGAAGGTGAGGTTCGTGCTGTGTTATCTATATTATAACTAGTTTTTTTAGAAAGCTTTGTTTCAATGCAAATTTTGCGATTGGAGCCAAGCGTTTTTAGAATGGCCTCTTCTAGGAAGGAAATAAGGTACTCTGTTATCATTGTTTTTATAAAGCTTGTGGGCACAAAAAATGTAATTTCAGAGTCCGTTAGGTGTTGGACTTCAAGATTTTTAAAGAAGGCGTTGAATTTATCGGGCGAAGTAATATTTTCTATAACGTCTCGCATTTCTTTTCCCAACTCTTCATTGTTTTCTGGTGTTGGCGTTTTATGATTATTAAATCCTAGCTCCGTTGGCGTATCATTGAGTTTGTCGAATTCGAGCTGTTCTTCCTCTCGCGGAGCATTTTGCTCCATTGATGGTTTTAGAAAGTGTTGAAATGGAAAATTGCGACTCATTAGAAACTCAATATTACTGTTTGAAAGGTTTTAAAAAAGAAGTAGTAACATAATCAGGGCTATTTTCCAATAAATCTCATGTCATTAAGGAATCGTCCTTTTTATAAGAAAAATAGTTAATTTTTGCTTAAAGCCATTGACCTTTTATTTCTCTCTCTGTATTTCTTTGTTCTCTTTTAGACGGGTAGACTCTATAAACTGAGTCCTTAAATAAAATCTATTGTGATGAGGAAAATCTCATGAGTAAAAGAACTTGGCAGCCAAAAAGAAGAAAAAGATTAAGAATTCATGGCTTTTTGAAGAGAATGTCATCTCCTGGTGGAAGGAGTGTATTAGCAAGTAGAAGATCTAAAGGCAGGAAACGTTTAACCGTATCTGTCGGAACTAAATAGAAAATATTTATTCTTGTGACACAATTCTATCTCTCTAAAAAAAATAGGCTATCTTCTCCAAAAGCTTTTTTGAATTTAAAGAAAGGTGCTGATTGTCTTAGAACTAGATGGGTGCGAGCTTTTTTTAAAAACTCTTTTGATAGCGAGGGTGATGATACTCGGATAGCCATGAGTGTTAGCAAAAAAGTGGGACCAGCTAATCAAAGAAACCGCTTAAAAAGGCTTGTCAGAGAGCATTTCAGAACTTCAAAAATTAAAAAGAGTGGCTTTGACATACTCTTTGTTGTTTCTCCTGGTCTCTTTCAATCAAAGCGTAGTGGAGAAGAAGTTGATAGAGATAAGAGAGAGAGAAGGTTCGTTGTTTGCCTACAAGAAATTCTTTTGAAATTAGAAAGGTTCCACTTACGAGGTGAATAACTACTTTGAAGAGATTATTTATTTTTATTATTCGCGCTTATCAGGTTTGTATATCTCCGGTTTTGGGTGCTAATTGTAGATTTATTCCAACTTGCTCGTGTTATTCCCATGAGTGTTTTCAAAAGTTTTCTTTTTTTAAGGCAATATGGTATTCACTATTTCGAATTTTGAAATGCCATCCATTCCATCGTGGGGGAGTGGATCCAGTACCACTTGATTGAGGCATATGATGGCTTTTTTATTAAAATTGGAGAAAAAAAATGGGTTCTGATCAGAGAAGAGTCTTTTTGGCAGTTGTTCTATCAGGTGTTGTTTTAGTTGTTTGGCAAACTTTTTTCGCTCCGAAGGTTTCTGTTGATAATAAGATCAAAGCCTATGAGCAACAGCGAGAGACGGTTTATGGAAGAAAGGCTGAAAAGTCGAACAAGGAACTTTCTAATAGCATTTCTAGAAATACTGTTGACGCTCCAATTGGAAAAGTTGAAGGTCACAGCTTAAATGATGGCAAGATTGGCTTTTCTTTTAACAATAGGTTAGAGCTTGAGAATTCTCAAAATAAAAATGCAATCATTGACTTCATGTCAACTGTTGGTCGTGAGAAGCCATTTCAACTTCAAGTTTTGACTCCAACGGGGCCTCAAGCGATTTCTTTAGATTGGAAAGCCAGTGATGATGGGAAAAGTATAGCGGGAAGAGACGGATCCTTGGGATTAGATGTTGTTATTTCTCTTTTGGACAATGGTAAGTTAGATCTTTCTCTTAATTCACCGAAGGCGCACCGATTTAGATTTATTTTGAACTCAAGCAAAAAAGAGATGGAAAATAATCAAATGAGAAAGTTCATTATTTTCTCTAAAGATGTAGACCGTTTTATTGTCGGTGATAGTGAAAGTGGTGAATCAAAAGTTAAGTGGTTCGGGATAGACTTTAATTTTCATTTGTTTGCATTTTCCTTTGAAGAAAAGCAGATGGCTAAGTTTTCATCTAGTGAGTCTGGAAGATTTTATTTAGACACTATTAACCCCGTTAATAAGATCAAAGGTGGATTGATTTTCACAAAAAAAGATTATGATTATTTGTTGTCTTATGGTGATAAGTTAGAACTCTCAGTTGATTTTGGCTTCTTTTATATTTTGGCTGTTCCTATCATGAGGGGGCTTCAGTTCTTTTATCATTATATACCAAATTATGGTGTTGCGATTATACTTCTAACGCTATTGATTCGAATGATTACTTTTCCATTGCAGTACAAGTCTTTCAAAAGTATGAAGAAGATGCAAAAGGTTCAACCCGAACTAACAAAAATTAAAGAAAAGTTTAAAGATGATCCTCAAAGAATGCAGAAGGAGACAATGGAATTGTTTCGAAGGGCTGGGGCGAACCCTTTAGGAGGGTGTCTACCCTTGCTTTTACAGATGCCAATTTTCTTTGCTTTTTATCAAGTCTTGTATGAGTCTGTAGAATTATTAGGGGCGCCTTTTTTTGGTTGGATTTCCGATCTTAGTCAAAAAGATCCATTCTATGTTTTGCCGGTTCTAATGTCTCTGTCGATATTTCTACAGCAAAAGTTTCAGCCATCAACGACAGCTGACCCAACTCAGAAGAAAATAATGATGCTTATGCCTTTCTTCTTTGGGTTCATAATGATTAATGTTTCGTCTGGTCTTGTTTTGTACATTTTTGTATCGACTTTGTTTGGGATGATTCAACAATACTTTGTTTATAGAACAACAGATTAGTAAGTTGGTTTAACTTTGAAGCTCTTTGATCAAAAACCAATTGTTGCTTGTTCGAGTGGGGTCGAAAGTAAGTGTGCAATCTCGCTTTTAAGGTTGAGTGGCTTTGAAGATATTTCGTCTCTTAACAAGTACTTTGATAGAAGTCTTAAAGCTATTGTTCCTAGAAAAAGTTATCTAGTTAATATAGTAGATAAAGGTAAGGTTTTGGATCAAGCCTTACTAACTTTTTTTAAGGGTCAAAAGAGTTACACAGGTGAAAATACCGCAGAACTCTCTATTCATGGAAATCCGATAAACGTTAAAAGAATTTTAAAGCTTTTTACATCTGATGGCTTTTTTCGTTTGGCTGAACCTGGGGAGTTTACTTATAGGGCCTTAAAAAATCAAAAATTAACATTGTCACAGGTTGAAGGCTTAGATTCTCTTTTGAACGCTAATTCTGAGGCGGTCTTTTCTCAAGGTTTAAGTATTTTAAGAGGAGACCTTCATGCTAGTTATATAAAACTTCTTAAGCTTTACACGAGCTTAAAGTCATCTATTGAGCTTATGATTGATTTCTCAGAGGATGTTGGTGAAGAAACAGCTTATAATAATTTTTTAGACAGTTTTTGTCACTTTTTTGATCATTTGGAAAAGTTACATGCAAGGACAAGAGTCAACTTATCTGGGCTCCTTTCTCCAAGTATTGTTCTTATTGGAAAGACGAATGCAGGTAAAAGTACGGTTTTTAATCTAATGCTTAATACCCAAAGATCTATTATCTCGAGCACTCCTGGGACAACAAGAGATTACATAAGTGAGTATATTGATATTAAAGGTGTGAATTACAAATTAATTGACACCGCAGGTTTGAGAAAGACAGATGATAATATTGAAGCTCAAGGAATTGACTTGGCCATTGATGTTTATAAGAAATCTTTTTTTAAAGTGTTGGTTATAAATCCACATATAGAATTTGATTTACCAACTGAAGTTTCTGAAATTGATTTCATTATTTTTAGTCATTGTGAATTAGAAGGTTCTGCAGACCTTTGCTCTAAAATTATTTTAGAAGCCGGTTTAGAAGGGACCCCAGGCATTTTGATTGGCTTAAAAGAAGATGGTTCTATGGGACCACTTGAAAAGTTTAAGTTTTTTGGTCCTATAGGACCAAAAAAATTAAGTGTTGGTCCTATAGGACCAAAAGAAGAGTCTCATATTAGAGAAGCTATAAGTTATTTTGAAGGAAGTATTGCTTTAAAATATGAAGAGCTAATGCAGACTGATCCTATTGTTGTTGAGCGTCATTCCGAAGTCATTAGGAGTGCTTTCTTGTATGCCAGTGAGTTTAAAAGCATCCACCTAAATAATGAGGATGTTGGAATATTATCTTCTGAAATTAATATTTTAGGAGAAAAAGTATCTGAGTTAATTGGTGTGGTAAATCCTGACTCGGTGCTTAATAATGTCTTTATGAATTTTTGTATCGGTAAGTAACCCTGCCTTTGTTTTTTTTATATCTTGTGTTAATAAATTGTTCTATGTGGAACATTTAATAAAAAAGTGTGTTTTCAATGAATTTTAACCTTACTGTTGTTGGTGGTGGACATGCTGGTCTAGAGGCTGCGTGGATTGCTGCAGAATTAGGCTTGAAAGTAGCCCTTATTACGAGTCCTAATGTCAAAATAGGATCAACACCTTGTAACCCCGCCATTGGAGGGGTTGGTAAAGGCCAGGTCGTTCGAGAAATAGATGCGATGGGTGGTCTAATGGGGTTGCTTGCGGACTTATCAGGCATTCAATATAGAACTTTAAATGAATCCAAGGGATATGCAGTTCAGTCTACTAGAGTCCAGTTAGATAAAGATATTTACGCTTCTAATGCGGAAAAGTTGATTACAAGCCACAAAAATATAACTGTAATTCAGAAAAAGGTAGATAAAATAGAGAGGGATAAGCTCGGCTCTTTTCTTTTTTTTGATGAACTTAGGGACTTAATCGTTGAATCGGACAAAGTAGTCGTTACGACAGGAACATTTTTAGGGGGTGTGCTCCACAGAGGTTGTGAAAAGAAAAAGGGAGGCAGAGTTGGTTGCTCTTCTTCAAAAGACCTAAGAGACCTTTTTGCAAATGTTAAGACTTTGGGAAAGAAGTTTAAGACTGGAACACCACCTAGGTTGGATAAAAACACTATAAACTTTTCAAAGATGATGCCTCAGCCTTCTGATATAAAAGCGAACAGCTTTCATTGTTTGCATAAGTCAAGTCAAAGGTTTTTACCTCAAGTGGAATGTTACTTGACACGTACTAATGAAGAAACTTTAGAAATAATACGGGAAAATAAAGAAGATTCTCCTATTTTTAATGGTCAGATTCAAGGTGTTGGGCCTAGGTACTGTCCTAGTATAGAGGATAAAGCCTTTCGTTACCCAGATAGGAATACTCATCATGTTTTTATAGAGCCTGAGGGGCTAGAAACTCAATCGGTTTATCCGAATGGTGTTTCAACTAGTTTACCGGCTAGTATTCAGGAGTCCTTTATAAGGACAATAAGTGGGCTTGAGAATGTTGAATTTTTGGTTCATGGGTATGCGGTAGAATATGATGTAGTCGATGTGACTCAATTAGATGAAACATTACAGAGCCAGGATATTGAAGGCCTGTACTTTGCAGGCCAAATTAATGGAACTTCAGGTTATGAAGAAGCAGCTGGGCAAGGATTGATAGCAGGGATTAATGCTGCTCTTTCTTTTTTAGGAAAGAGCCCCTTAGTTTTTAATAGAATGGATTCTTATATTGGAGTGATGGTAGGCGATCTTACGTCAAATAAGCGAGATGAGCCTTATCGCCTTTTTACCGCAAGGTCTGAAAACAGACTCTTTATTAGGGAAGATAATGTTATCAACAGATTAGCCCCTTATAGAAAGGCTCTTGGCCAAAATAGAGCATTGGATAAATTTCAAAGCCAGTATTTAGAGGATTACAACCTGTTAAGTGAGTTATGTGAATCCTATTTATATAAAAAGAATTCTAAAAATATGAATTACTTTAATCAAGCGGGATATGGCTCTTTAGAAGAGAATATTACCTTAGCTGAGTTGTTAAAAAGGGCTCACTTAGACCCTGTAGAGACTTTGTTTAAGGAACTTAATAATTTTGGAGTTCAGTTTTTGGACTCATCTGTTAGGTCTGTGGCTATTTCTAAAAAGTATGCTGGTTATATAAAAAGAGCTTCCACTGAGACTGAAAAAATTCAAAAGTTAAGTCTCAAGAAGATAAATTGGGAAATGTTAGCTAGTTCAAAAAATATTTCCCATGAGTGTCGACTTCGGATAAGTCAAATTAGACCTAGTAGTTTTGGTCAATTGAGGCAAATTGAAGGCATAAGGCCGGCTACGCTTGCATTTGTTGCGGGGAATTTTATTTAGAATGAAAGAGTTTAGTCAAAAGTACCTTAAATTTTTAAAGGATGATTTAGGTGGCTTAAATTTAACACGAATTCTAGATGATGATGAGTTTTACCAAAAGCAGATTCTAGACTCCGTAATTCCTATACAGAAAACTAAGCTTATAAGAGAAGAATTAGAGAAAAAGAAGCTTTTAATTGACGTTGGTTTTGGTGGAGGGTTTCCAATAATACCATTAAGTTACCTATTTCCGGAATTCAAATTTGTTGGATTTGAGGGAAGAGGTAAAAAGGTAAAAGCAGTTCAAAAGATAGCAGATTATTTTAAACTCAAAAACATTTCTCTGTTTCATAAAAGAATTGAGGAAGTTTTGATTGATTTTGAAGCAATAATTACTTTCAAAGCTGTTGGGAATATAAACAAATTGTTAAGCTGTATTCACTCAACGAAAACTGTCTATGTTTGTTTTTATAAGGGGCCCAACTTTTTAGAGAAAGAAGGAAATGAACCCCTTTTGAAAGGATGGAGGCTTGTTGACGAGAATGAGTTTGAAATTCCTGGAACAGAAGGAAGAGTCTTGCTCGTGTATAAAAATATAAGTGTTCCACGTGGAACAAGCTCTAAAAATAAAATTAACCTTGTCAAACTTTCTGATTTACTTTAGCTTTTTTTATTGGTGGTCATTTTTAATTATTAAAGAAAAAGTACTTGGCTTGGAGTAGGCAATGGCAAAAATAATCTCAATGGTTAATCAAAAAGGAGGTGTTGGGAAAACAACTTCTTCAATTAGTCTTGGAGCTTGCTTAGCGGTAGCCGAAAAGAAAACTTTACTAATAGACTTAGATCCTCAGGGGAATGCTAGTGTCGGTGTTGGTTTAGAAAAAAATAAATTTTCTAATGCAAACATATATCATGCAATTATAGGTAAACTCCCTATAGAGGAAACAATTTATCAAACAGAATTACCATATTTTGATATCTGCCCTTCTGATAATAACTTAATAGGTGCTGAAATTGAACTGGTAAGTGAATTCGCAAGGGAGTCGAAGCTTAAAATAGCTTTTGAAGAAATCAGCGACAAGTATGATTACATTATAATTGATTGTCCTCCCTCTTTAGGTCTTTTAACGATAAATGCTTTAAATGCTTCGTCATCTTTTATTGTGCCGCTTCAAACAGAGTATTTTGCTATGGAAGGAATGGCTCAACTTCTAAATACTGTAAAGTTAGTTAATAGCTCTCTAAATCCTGGTTTAGAGTTAGATGGCATCCTTTTAACAATGTTTGACTCTCGTAATAATCTCCATAAACAGGTAGCCGGAGAAATTAGAAAACACTTTAATGACAAAGTGTTTAAGTCGGTTATTCCAAGAAATGTGAAACTGTCTGAGTGTCCTTCCTTTGGTAAACCGATTATACTTTATGATATTGAATCTAGAGGAAGTGAGGCATACTTATCTTTGGCAAAGGAAGTGATTTTAAAAATTAAATCTAATGTTAAAGAAAATAAGCCTGAACCTGGTAAAAGAAAAAAGCTTTCTAAAAAATTAAAAAATGAAGCCCAGTCTCAATTGGTTAAATAGAGGTTAATAATGGCAAAGAAAAAAAATATGGCTCTGGGTAAAGGAGCAGCAGCTTTGTTTGGAAATCTTCAAGAAAATACTTTTGAAGAAAGAAGAGAAATCATACCTAAAAAGATTTTAGAAAAGAAAAAAGAAAAGA
>PAZA01000034.1 GCA_002715375.1 Halobacteriovoraceae bacterium | reverse complement strand
TTAGAGTTGGTTCTATAGTAAAGCCAGGTGACATTCTTTGTGGGAAAATTACTCCAAAAGGTGAAACTCAGCTTTCTCCAGAAGAAAAGCTTCTTAAGGCAATTTTCGGTGATAAAGCTGGGGACATTAAGGATACTTCTTTAAGATTACCATCCTCTGTTAGAGGAACAGTTATTGATGCGAAAGTCTATACAAGGGAAGGCGTTGAGCTTGACTCTAGATCCAAAGAAATTATTGAGTATGAGACAACACTAATTAGAAGAGATGAAAGAATTGAGGTCAAGTCAATTCAGACTTCTTCTTTAAATAAAATTGTTGATATGCTTAAAGGCCATAAAACTACAGATAAGCTAATCTCTGAAGACGGTTCAACTGAGCTTCTTCCTGAAGGAGCTGAAGTTACCCTTGAAATTTTATCAAAAGTTCCATTTGAGTTAATTGGCTATTTGCCGTTAGCACCTGCTTTAGAAGAGCAATTGGGCGAGTATTTCGCAGATGTAAGGAATAGAATTAATAGGGTTAAGAATAAAGCTAATGATGAAATAGCAAAGCTTCATAGGGGTGATGAGCTACCTCCAGGAGTTATTAAAAAAGTTATAGTCTTTGTTGCGATTAAAAGAAAATTGCAGCCTGGTGATAAGATGGCTGGGAGACACGGTAACAAAGGTGTTATTTCAAATGTTCTCCCACAGGAAGATATGCCTTACTTAGCTGAGGGAACTCCAATAGACATAGTTCTAAACCCGCTAGGTGTTCCTTCTCGGATGAATATTGGTCAGCTATTAGAGCTTCACCTTGGTTGGGCAGGTAGAGGTTTGGGTGAAAAAATTCAAGCCATGCTTGAAGAGCAAACTGAGCTTTTTGAAATAAAAGACTTTATTTATAAAATTTACAAAACTGACGCAGTAAAAGAGTGGTTACAGAAAGCCTCTGATGATCAAGTGCGCCATGTTGCAAAAGAATTATCTACCGGCGTTAGGTTCTCTACAAGTGTTTTTGATGGCGCTGGTGAGAAGAAAATTGAAGAAATGCTGGAGTTGGCAGATTTAGAGCCTAGTGGAAAGACAACTCTTTTTGATGGCTTAACAGGAGATGCTTTCTCTGAAGACGTTACTGTAGGAACGATGTATGTCCTAAAGCTTCATCACCTTGTTGATGAAAAGCTTCATGCTAGGTCAACTGGCCCTTACTCATTGGTTACACAGCAACCACTTGGAGGAAAGGCGCAGTTTGGTGGTCAAAGACTTGGAGAGATGGAAGTTTGGGCATTAGAAGCATATGGTGCGTCGTATACGTTACAGGAATTTTTAACAGTAAAGTCTGATGATGTAATTGGGCGAACAAGAATGTACGAGTCTATTGTTAAAGGTGAGCAGGTTTTGGAACCAGGGTTACCAGAGTCATTCAATGTTCTAGTTAGAGAACTCCAAGCTTTATGCTTAGACGTTAAATTAGAAGAAAATATTGAAGAAGAAACGTTCAATTGAGGGGTTTCTTTAGTTAAGTGACAAACAATTAGAAAAGAAATCGGACACAAAAAAAGGAAAGGTAAAAATGAAAGACCTCTTAAACTTTTTTGATAAACCAAAAGACCCTGTAAGCGTAGAGGCTGTATCTGTAAAAATGGCTTCACCAGATGTAATAAGGGAATGGTCGTTTGGAGAAGTTCGCAAACCTGAGACGATAAACTATAGAACTTTCAAACCAGAAAGAGATGGATTGTTCTGCGCTAAAATTTTTGGTCCGGTTAAAGACTACGAGTGTATTTGTGGAAAATACAAAAGAATGAAGCATCGTGGAGTTGTTTGCGAAAAGTGTGGTGTTGAGGTTACTCTTTCTAAAGTTAGAAGAGAAAGGTGTGGTCATATTGAATTGGCAGCACCAGTTGCTCATATCTGGTTCTTAAGATCTCTTCCTTCTAGACTTGGAGCTATGTTAAACCTCACGCTTAAAGAGCTTGAAAAGGTCCTTTATTATGAAGCATATATTGTAACTGAATCAGGAACTCATGGCGTTGAGAATGGTCTTGATGTTGGGACGGTTCTTACGGAGCAGCAGTATCATGAGCTTAAAGAATCAAATATCGACTTTAAAGCAGGCATGGGTGGCGATATTATTAAGGATCTTCTCAGAAAGATTGATTTAGATATTGAAAATAAAGAGCTTAGAAGGGGTCTTGCAACTGTTACAACAGAAATGGCTAGAGCCAAAATTGTAAAGAGACTTAAGGTTATTGAATCTTTGATTAATTCTGATAACAAGCCCGAGTGGTTTATGATGGAAGTTATCCCTATCTTACCACCTGATTTGAGACCTTTGGTCCCTCTTGAAGCTGGCCGATTTGCGACTTCAGACCTGAATGACCTCTATAGAAGAGTTATTAACAGAAACAACAGGCTTAAAAGACTAAAAGAGTTACATGCTCCTGAAATTATTATTAGAAATGAGAAGAGAATGCTTCAGGAGGCAGTAGACGCGTTATTTGACAATGGTCGAAGAGGTAAGGTTTTTACTGGGGCAAACAAAAGGCCTCTAAGATCTCTTTCTGACATGCTTAAAGGTAAGCAGGGGCGCTTTAGACAAAACCTACTTGGTAAAAGGGTTGATTACTCAGGAAGATCTGTCATTGTTGTAGGGCCTAGTTTGCGTCTACATCAATGTGGAATTCCTAAGCTTATGGCTTTAGAGTTATTTAAGCCTTTTATTTTTAACAAGCTTATTGAAAACGGCCATTGTACGACAATAAAAGTCGCTAAAAGAATGGTCGATCTTCAAAAACAAGAAGTTTGGGATATTCTAGAAGAAGTTGTTAAAGAACACCCAGTACTATTAAACAGGGCTCCTACTCTGCACAGATTAGGTATTCAAGCCTTTGAACCGACGCTTATTGAAGGTAAAGCGATTCAACTTCATCCTTTAGTTTGTACAGCTTTTAATGCTGACTTTGATGGTGACCAAATGGCAGTTCACATTCCATTGTCTCTTGAGGCACAAGTGGAATGTAGAGTTCTTGCTATGTCGACAAATAATATTTTGTCTCCTAAAGATGGTACACCAATAATTGTTCCTACTCAGGATATCGTTTTAGGTCTCTACTACATGTCTAGAATTAGACCTTTTGCTCGTGGCTATGGAAAGATATTTGCTTCTAAAGAGGAAGCCCAGTTTGCTTATCACTCTGGAAATCTTCATTTACAAAGTCCAGTTAAGGTAAGGTTGAATAATGAGTTAGTTGAGACAACAGTTGGAAGAACTTTTATCTATGATATCTTACCTAGCTGTTTAAAGTATGAAGACATTAACAAAATCCTTAACAAAAAAGCTTTGGCTAACCTTATCGACCTTGCTTATAGAAATGGAACTGAGAAAGATACGGTTCTTCTTGCTGATGCATTAATGAGATTGGGTTATGAGAATGCTACGAAGGCTGGGATTTCTATTAATGTCCACGATATGACAATTCCAGAGGAAAAAGTTGATATCCTTGGAAGTGCTTACAGTGAAGTGGATAAAATAACTGAAGAATATAACGATGGGTCTATCACTAATGGTGAAAGATATAACAAGATCGTCGATGTTTGGGCTCAGACTGGTGAGAAATTAACTAAAGTTATGCTTACCGGTCTTTCAGAAGATGTCTTTACTGGTAAAGAGGGTGAAAGCGTTACAGCACCATCTTTCAACTCTCTCTTCATGATGGCTGACTCTGGTGCCAGGGGCTCAACAGCCCAAATGAAGCAGTTAGCTGGTATGAGAGGGCTAATGGCCAAGCCATCTGGTGAAATTATTGAAACTCCAATTACATCAAACTTCCGTGAAGGACTTTCAGTTCTTCAATATTTTGCTTCAACCCACGGAGCACGTAAAGGTCTTGCTGATACGGCTTTGAAGACTGCAAACTCCGGATATTTAACAAGAAGATTGGTTGATGTAGCACAAGACGGAATAATAAGAAATGATGACTGTGGTACAACAGATGGAATCATTTTAGAGTCAAGAATTGATGCTGGAGAAATTGTTGAGCACGTAACAGAAAGAGTTATGGGTAGGGTTACTGCTCATGTAGTACTTGGATATGATGGAAGAGAAGTTCTTCCCAAGAACCACTTGATTACTGAAGAGGATAGAGACCTCTTGATGGAAAATAAAGTTGACCAAATCAAGGTCAGATCGGTTCTGACCTGTAATGAACCTCATGGCTTTTGCGCTATGTGTTTTGGTCGAGATTTAGCTAGGGGAACTCTAGTAAGTATAGGCGAAACAGTTGGTGTTATTGCTGCTCAGTCGATAGGAGAGCCTGGTACACAGCTGACTATGAGAACTTTCCATGTCGGTGGTACTGCAACTGCTGGTGCTCAGGTTAATAAGGCTGAGTCAAAAACAGCTGGGAAAATTTATTTAGATAATGTGAAGACGGCAACTTTGAGTGATGGCACATGCATCATTATGAATAAAGTTGGTGAAATTATTGTAAAAAATAACTTTGGCGTCGAAAAAGAAAGAGTTCCTGCAATTTATGGAGCTAAGGTACTAAAAAATGAAGGTGATGAGGTAGAGCCGGGGGAAGCAATAATTGAATGGGACCCATTTGCAATACCTCTTTTAGCTGAAGTCTCTGGTACCGTTAAATTTAGAGATCTTATTGTTGGTAATACTGTTAGTGAACAGGTCGATGTTGTAACAGGCTTGACTCACAAGGTTGTTCTCGAGTCAAAGGATACTGGTTTACGCTCTAGAATAGAGATTTTAGGTGAGGACGGAGAGATCATACAGATACCTGGGACTAAAAGGCTTGCTTCTTATGTCCTCCCTGTTGGGGCTAACATTATTGTAAATGATGGGGAAGCGTTAGAGGCTGGTAACCCAATTTGTAAGGTCCAGAGAGAAACAACTAAGACCAAGGATATTACCGGTGGTCTACCGAGAGTTGCTGAGCTTTTTGAAGCAAGAAAGCCATCGAATGCAGCTCAAATCTCTGATGTATCGGGTGTTATCGAATTTGGAACAGAGCTTAGAGGTAATAGAAGAATAGTTGTCAGACCAGAAGATGGGTCTGACCCAGTAACCTATACGGTACCTAAGGGTCGCTATGTAATTGTGAATGAAGGCGACTATATTAGGGCAGGAGAGCCTATAATGGATGGTCCAAGTAACCCTCATGATATTTTGAGAGTTATGGGATTAAAAGCTCTTGCATCCTATATAGTGGATGAAATTCAGGAAGTTTATAGACTCCAAGGTGTTAAAATTGATGATAAACACATTGAGGTTATTGTCAGTCAGATGTTGAAGAAAGTTGAAATTATGGATTCTGGAGATTCAACATTTATTATAGGGGACTCTAAAACAAAAGCTGAGTTTAATGAGGTTAACAAGAGATTAATAGAAAATGGAGAAAAGCCAGCAGTAGGTTTACCTCTTCTCCTAGGGATTACTAAAGCATCTCTAACGACAGAGTCCTTTATATCCGCAGCTTCTTTTCAAGAGACGACGAAGGTTTTAACGCAGGCGTCTTTGGCAGGGAAGAAGGATACTTTAAAAGGGTTGAAAGAGAACGTAATTATGGGAAGGTTAATACCTGCAGGCACTGGGATATCCCGGTATAGAGAGTATGAAGCTGTTGTTGAAGAAGAAATAAAAAATGATGCGGTTTTGGGTGGGGTGACTTTGACAATTTGATTAATAAAACTTGTCTTAGAAGAAGAGCCATGCTAACCATACGTGATTTAGTGAGAGAAATTTAAGGAGTAATGGAAAAATGCCTACAATTAACCAATTAATTAGAAAAGGGAGAGAAGATAAGTACGTGAAAACGAAATCTCCTGCGTTAAAAGCTTGCCCTCAAAGAAGAGGTGTCTGTGTGAGAGTATACACAACAACGCCAAAGAAACCTAACTCTGCGATGCGTAAGGTTTGTAGGGTGAAATTGACAAGTGGATTTGAGGTTACTTCTTATATTGGTGGTGAAGGTCATAACCTTCAGGAGCATAGTATTGTTCTTATCAGAGGCGGAAGAGTTAAGGATTTACCAGGTGTGCGTTATCATACAATCAGAGGGGCATTAGATGCGACTGGTGTTGATAAAAGAAACCAAGGGCGATCTAAGTACGGGGCTAAAAGGCCTAAAAAATAATGTACAGATAGCTCTTTATTATTAAGATTTAAAAGTTTAAGAGGGAATAATGAGTAGAAAAAATAGAGCAGAAGTTAGGGAAGTACTTCCAGATCCAAGATATCAAGATGTTGTTGTAACAAAGTTCATTAATTGTTTGATGAAGGAAGGCAAGAAGTCGACAGCAGAAAAGATTTTTTACGGAGCTATGGAGCAGGTAGAAAAGAAAACTGGTGAAGAGCCTTTAAAAATCTTTAAGAAGGCTCTTTCAAATGTTAAGCCTGCTGTTGAGGTAAAGTCAAGAAGGATCGGTGGTGCAACTTACCAGATACCTGTAGAGGTTAGACCTGTTAGAAGGCAATCATTAGCTTTAAGGTGGTTGAGAGACTACTCTACTTCTAGAAGTGGTAAGACTATGATCGAAAAGTTGAGTGATGAAATTTTAGATGCTTCTGCGAACAGAGGTGGAGCGGTAAAGAAAAGAGAAGACGTCTATAAAATGGCTGAAGCCAACAAGGCTTTTGCTCACCTTAAGTGGTAATTAAATCAAGCAAATGACTCAATCTAAAATAGATAAGATCCGTAACATAGGCATAATGGCACATATTGATGCCGGAAAAACTACCACTACGGAGCGGATCTTATTTTATACTGGGAAAAGCCATAAAATTGGTGAGGTTCACGATGGCGCTGCTACCATGGACTGGATGGTTCAAGAGCAAGAAAGAGGGATAACCATTACCTCTGCTGCTACTACTTGTGAGTGGTCAGATTCCAAAATCAATATAATAGATACTCCTGGACATGTAGACTTTACTATAGAAGTCGAGAGGTCTTTAAGGGTTCTTGATGGGGCTGTAGGCGTTTTTGATGCTGTAGCCGGTGTTGAGCCTCAATCTGAAACTGTCTGGAGTCAAGCTGATAAATACTCTGTTCCGAGGTTGGCATTTGTTAATAAAATGGACAGGGTCGGCTCAGACTTTGAAAAATGTGTCGAAGAAATTAATAACAAGTTAAAAAAAGTTGCAGCAGCAATTCAACTTCCAATTGGAAGTGAGTCTAACTTTGTAGGAGTGGTTGATCTTATTGAGGAAAATGCTTTGTATTGGGCTGAAGGTGATCAAGGCTTAAAGACACAGAAAAAGGAAATACCTAGTGAGTTAAAGAATCAAGTTGGAGAGAAGAGGGAGGCTCTAATTGAATGCCTCGCAGATTTGGACAATGATGTCGCAGAGCTCTATCTTGAAGGCGAGCAAATTCCAAAAGACAAATTAAGGGAAGTTATAAGAAGACTTGTGATTAATAATGACTTCGTTCCAGTTCTTTGTGGGAGTGCATTTAAAAATAAGGGTGTTCAACCACTATTAGATGCTGTGGTTGATTTTTTGCCTTCGCCTGCAGATAGGGGAGGCGTAATCGGAGTTTGTGATAAGAGTAAAGAAAAAAAAATAACTAGGGAGCCTTCACCAAAGGAACCCTTCAGTGGCCTAGCTTTTAAAATCGCTTCAGATCCATTCGTTGGCACTTTGACTTACTTTAGAATTTACTCTGGTGAGTTAAGTTCTGGGCAAACAGTCTATAATCCACTAGTTGGAAAAAGAGAGCGTATAGCAAAAATGCTTGTTATGCATGCTAATAAAAGGGAAGAGGTTCAACAAGCTTTTGCGGGAGACATTGTTGCCCTAGTGGGCTTGAAAAATACAACGACGGGCCATACCTTATGTTTGGAAAAATCAAAAATAGTCTATGATCTTATGGAGTTTCCAGAAACTGTAATCTCATTAGCTATTGAACCAAATACATCTGCCGATGAAAAAAAGTTAAGTGCAGCTTTAGGGCAGCTTAAGTTGGAGGATCCATCCTTTTCTTTTAAGGAAAACAAAGAGACTGGCCAGTTACTTATTTACGGCATGGGAGAGCTTCATCTAGACATAATCGTGGACAGATTAAAGAGGAATTTCTCAGTTGGGATTAGAGTCGGAAAGCCTCAAGTTTCTTATAGAGAAGGGGTTTTAAGTGGAGGGAAGTCTGAATATACACATAGTGTGGAGCTTGCTGGAAAAAAGCAGTTTGGTAATTGCACTTTAAGTGTCCAACCTGATCAAAGTATAAATGGTGTAGAATTTTTTTCTCATATAAATAAAAAGAATTTACCAAAAGAGTTTATAGAAGCTGTTGGAGAGGGAGTCCTTGAGGCGGCTCCAGGTGGAATAATCGCTGGGTATCCTTTAACAAATATAAAAATTTTCCTTGATGATGCTAAGTTTGTCGAAGAGGAGGCTTCAGAGGTCGCTTACAAAATAGCTGCAGCCCATTGTGTGAGAGAGGCTTGCTCGAAAGCAAGAGTGGCAATTTTAGAGCCGATAATGCATTTGGAAATCGTAACGCCTCTAGATTTCACAGGTGATGTTATTTCGGACATCAATGGAAAAAGAGGAAGGGTTATAAATATTACATCGAAAGCTGGTAAGGAAATAGTCGAGGCAGAGGCACCACTTGCAGAGCTATTTGGTTATAGCACGGCGTTAAGGTCTGGAACTCAGGGGAGAGGTAGTTTTAGTATGAGTTTTGTAAGGTACGCACCTCTTCAAAGTGAATTGGAAAAAAAGTTTTTTGAGGAAAGAGGAATTTCTATAAATTTTTAATTCAAGAAAGTGCTTTCTTTAACTATATACTACTTGACAAAGAGACTCATAAAAAATACATACTCAGTTCAATTATAAAGAATAAGGGATATTTAATGAAGGCCACAAGATTACGCATTAAGTTAAGGGCTTATGATCACAGTCTACTAGACAGCTCTGTAAATGAGATCGTTCAAACAGCAAAAGACACAGGTGCAAGAGTCGCTGGTCCAATACCATTGCCGACAGCTGTTAATAAGTTTACGGTACTTCGCTCTCCCCACAAGGATAAAAAATCCAGAGAGCAGTTCGAAATGAGAACGCATAAAAGGATGATAGATATTTTAGAACCAACACAACAAACGATTGATAGCTTAATGAAGCTAGATTTGAGTTCTGGTGTTGACGTAGAAATCAAATATTAGTATATAAGGTCAAACTTCGCTCAAGAAAGATCTATTACCATGAAAGCATCCCCGAGCGTCGGGGTGATGCTGTGGAGGAATAATGACGGAAAAAGAAACAAAGGTAGATGCCTCAAGTGTCAGCTTGGACACGTTTTATTGTCAAAAAGCTGGAATGACGAGGGTGTTTGATGAGAGTGGAAATCACGTCCCCGTAACAGTCGTTAAATTAATTTCAAATTACATAACTCAGGTTAAAACAAAAGACAAAGATGGGTATGAGTCTTATCAGTTGGGTTATGGTCAGTCTAAAGAAAAAAATACAAGTAAACCGGTAGCAGGAAAATTGAAAAAAGCTTCCGTGGATGAGTGCTTGAGACACTTCTCAGAAGTTAAACCAGAGAATGGTGTTGATGAGGAAAGTGTGGGTGGCTTGGTTGATTTAAGAAGCTTTGAGAAGGGAAGCTTTATTGATGTAACTGCGATAACTAAAGGTAAAGGTTTTCAGGGTGTAATCAAAAAATTTGGTTTCTCTGGTGGTCCAGCAGCTCATGGTTCACATTTCCATAGAGGAACTGGCTCGATTGGTAATAGAGCCACTCCAGGTAGGGTTTTTAAGGGAAAAAAGATGCCTGGAAGAATGGGTGGAAAGACAAAAACTATCCAAAACCTTCAAATTCAAGAGATTAATTTAGAAAAAGGCTTTGCTCTAATCCGTGGATCCGTACCAGGCCCGAAGGATGGTTATATTAGAGTTTCAAAAGCAATTAAAAAATAGATAAGGATTTAAGCCATGGCTGAAGTAACAGTTTTAGATAAAAACTATAATGAGAGTGGTAAACTATCGCTAGATATAGACCTCGCTGCAGAAAAAATAAATGTCCCTGTAGTACATCAAGTTGTTAAGGCGACTCTTGCTGGTAGAAGGCAGGGGACAGCTAAAACCAAAGAAAGAGGTGAGATTAGAGGTGGTGGTGCTAAGCCATTTAAGCAAAAGGGCACAGGTCGTGCAAGGCAGGGCTCTAGCCGTTCACCTCTTTTAGTTGGTGGTGGGACGACTTTTGGACCTAAGCCTAGGTCTTATACTCAGAAATTGAATAAGAAAGTGGTAAAAACAGCTATAAATTCAATTATAGCGGATAAACTTCAGGCGGGTAAGTTAACTGTTTTAGACAAAATCGAGTCTAATGGTAAAACTAAAGATCTTTTTAAGGATCTAAGTGAAAGAAACTTGCTTCCAGCTCTTTTGGTTGTTGAACAAAAAGACTCATTGGCTTTAAGAGCTGTTAAGAACCTTAGAAATGGTAAGGGCTTGTCTGTTGAGGGCTTTAGCGTTTACGAAGCTGTTAAGTTTGAAAATTTGATTATTGAAAAAAATGCATTGGAAAAACTATCCAAGCGTCTAGGTTAAGGAAAGAGCAATGGCACATATTGAGCAAATAATTGAAAAACCATTAATTACTGAAAAAGCTTCTTTGATAAGTGAAAAAAACAATAGGTATGGTTTTAAGGTGGCTTTAAAGGCTAATAAAAATCAAATTAAGCAAGCTGTAGAAAGCCTCTATGATGTTAAAGTCTTGAATGTAAAGACTAACATTTTACCAGGTAAAGTTAAGAGAGTTGGTAAGGGCACAAAGAAAACCTCTAGTTTTAAAAAAGCCTTCGTGCAGGTGGAAGAAGGTCAAAAAATTGAGTTTTTCAAAGGTGTTTGATTCAAATTTAGTTTAACTAAAAAAATATATTGAGGAAAAAATGGGAATTAAAAAGTATAAGCCAACAACACCCTCTCTGAGAAATATGACAACGTTGGATGGCAAAGAGTTAACAAAAGACGCCAAGCCTCTTAAAAATATGCTTCAGCCTAAAAAATCTAGAGCTGGAAGAAATGGAGAAGGGCGGATCACTGTCAGAAGAAGAGGCGGTGGTGTTAAGAAAAGATATAGGTTGGTGGACTTTAAGAGAAGTAAGACCAACATCCCTGGGGTTGTCCAAGCTATCGTTTACGACCCAAATAGAAGTTGTAATCTTGCACAAATTGCTTATGCGGATGGAGAAAAAAACTATATTTTAGCTCCTTTAGGTCTTAATGTAGGCGATAAGGTTATATCTTCTGAAAAGGCAGATATTAAGGTTGGTAACTCAAAGCAGTTGAAAGATATTCCTGTTGGTAGTTTGGTTCACAATGTTGAAATTTACCCAGGCGCTGGAGGACAATTAGCCAGATCTGCTGGTGCATATGTTCAAATTATGGCAAAAGATGGTGACTCTGTTTTGCTTAGAATGCCTTCAGGGGAACTTAGAAAAGTTAAAATCCTTTGTAGAGCGACGATTGGTCAGGTAGGAAACATAGACCATGAGAAGGTTGTTCTAGGAAAAGCTGGGAAGTCAAGATTGTTAGGGCGGCGACCAAAAGTTAGAGGTGTCGTGATGAACCCTGTTGATCACCCGCATGGAGGTGGTGAAGGTAGAACGTCAGGAGGAAGGCATCCTGTGACTCCTTGGGGTATGCCAACTAAAGGTTACAAAACTAGAAAAAATAAGAGAACTAGCAAGTTTATAGTAAAACGTAGAAAGTGATAATATTTTGGAGATATAAATGTCTAGATCATTAAAAAAGGGTCCCTTTGTAGATGACCATCTTTTGAAAAAAGCTTTGATGCTCAAAGAGGACGCAGGTAAAGGTAATAAAGTAATCAAAACTTGGTCGAGAAGATCTACTATTATTCCTGAGTTTATAGGGCTGACCTTTGCTGTTCATAACGGGAAAAAATTTGTTCCTGTTTATGTTACGGATAATATGATTGGAATGAAGCTTGGAGAGTTTGCTCTAACAAGAACATTCTATGGTCACGGTGCTGATAAAAAATCGAAAAAATAGGTTTTTTTTAATTTTGCGAGGAAAAAAATGACAATTAAAGTTAAGGCAAGCCGGATAGGAATATCACCAAGTAANGTAAGAGGTGTTATNAANTTGGTAAGAAATAAGAAGGCTTCNGAAGCNCTGAAGATCCTTCGGTTTTGTGAGAAAAAAGANATNTCAATNATGCTTACAAAGCTTATTAACAGTGGTTTAGCGATTGCTTCNGAGGGTGANAAATACGATCTAGATAACCTTGTNGTTCACAGTATCTTCGCNGATGGTGGTCCTACATTAAAAAGGATTCANCCANGGGCTCAAGGTAGGGCTTTTAGGGTTAGAAAGAGGACNAGTCATATTACTGTTGAATTGAAAGAAGGATAGGAAGGGAAAGATGGGACAAAAAGTAAATCCGTTTGGTTTTAGACTAGGTTATATAAAAAAATGGCATTCATCTTGGTATTCAAAAGATAAGTACCCTGAAACGCTTCATGAAGATCTTTCTATAAGAAATTATATAGAGAAAAATATGAAAAATTCCTCGGTATCAAAAACTGAGATATCTAGAACTTCTGACCAAACTAAGGTCACTGTCCATACTGCGAAACCAGGTGTAGCTATAGGTAAGAAAGGCGCAGGAATTGAAAAAATTAGAAAAGACTTATCTAAAATGATAAAGGGCAATCTAATTTTTAATATCTCGGAAGTAAAGAGACCAGATTCGGATGCTAAACTAATAGCAGAAAATATAGCTCAGCAACTAGAAAAGAGAGTTGCATTCAGGCGGGCTATGAAAAAGGTTATGCAGTCTGCATTTAGGGCAGGTGTTAAAGGAATAAAAGTACGTACTGCAGGAAGACTTGGTGGTGCGGAAATGGCAAGGTCTGAAGGCTATTCCGAAAGAAAAGTTCCTTTGCATACACTTAGAGCAGATATTGATTATAACACCGCAGAAGCTCAGACCACTTACGGGATAATTGGTGTCAAGGTTTGGGTATATAAAGGTGAAGTTTACAAATAAAAAGATTTTATTTAAAGGAAATTAGAGATGCTAAGCCCAAAAAAGGTTAAACATAGAAAACAGATGAAAGGCAAGATGAGAGGAAAATCTCTCAGAGGGGATAAAATTCAATTTGGTGAATTTGCCTTGCAAGCTACTTCTTGTGGTTATATCTCAAATAGACAGATAGAGTCCGCAAGGATTGCTATTAATAGAAAAGCTAAAAGAGGTGGTCGGGTATGGATTAAAATATTCCCAGATAAAACGCTCACTAAAAAGCCTGCTGAAGTAAGAATGGGTAAGGGAAAAGGATCCCCAGAGTCATGGGTGGCTGTTGTTCGACCAGGTCGGGTTCTTTTTGAAATAGGTGGTCTGGAAGAGGAAATATGTTTAGCCGCTTTAAGACTTGCTAAGTATAAATTGCCAGTCAAGACGAAAGTAATTAGGAAAGAAGTTTAATTATAAGATTGAGAGAAATCCAAATGATTCTAAAAATTGAAGATATAAGAAGTTGGGATAAAGATACTATCAAGAGCAAAATTAGCGAGCAAAGGTCTGAATTATTTAAGGTTAAGATGCAGAGGTACTCCACCGGCATTGAAAAACCACATGTAATCAACGTGGTAAAGGCTAATATTGCTAAGTGTAGCACTGTACTGAATGAAAAGAGAGAGAAATAAAGATGGCGAGCCAAAATAGAAATTTTAAAAGAAAGTTAGAAGGTGTTGTAACTAAAAAGAAAATGGATAAAACAGTAACTGTATCTGTTGTTAGAAGGTTTAAGCACTCTAAGTACAGAAAGTTTATCCATGAATCAAATAAGTATCACGCCCATGATGGAAGTAATGTAGCTAAAGAGGGTGATAGAGTTCTTATTATTGAGTCTAGGCCATTTTCTAAGACTAAGAAGTGGGAATTAGTTAAAGTTTTTTAGGCTTTTTTAAAGTCAGGAGTATTTTCATGATTCAGATGCAAACAAAGTTGGAAGTTGCTGATAACTCAGGCGCTAAGTTAGTGAAGTGTGTAAAGGTTTTAGGTGGATCTAAAAGAATGACTGCTTCCTTAGGGGATGTCATTGTAGTTGCCGTTCAACAGGTTCTACCAGGTGGTAAAATTAAGAAAGGTGATGTTAAAAAAGCCGTTATTGTTAGGACAAAGTACCCTATTAGAAGAGAAGACGGTTCTTACATTCGATTTGATAAAAATAGTGTAGTTATATTGGGTAACTCAAATGACCCAGTTGGGACGAGAATCTTTGGCCCAGTAGCTAGAGAGTTAAGGAACAGGAACTTTACTAAGATTTGTTCGTTAGCCCCTGAGGTTTTGTAGGAAGGTAATATGCAAAAACTAAAATTAAAAGATGATGTTATTGTTTTAACAGGTAAGGACAAAGGTAAAACAGGTTCAGTAATAAGAATTAGCCTGAATAAAGGTAGAGTATGGGTTAAGGGACTAAATCTTGTTAAAAAAACTGTAAAGCCTACTCAAGAAAACCCAAATGGTGGGATTACTGATATGGAAGGTAGCTTGCACATCAGTAACGTAGCTTTACTAAGTCCTAAAACTAAAAAAGCAACAAGAGTTCGTATTGAAAATAGAGATGGCAAAAAGGTCAGAGTATCTGTTTCATGCGGTTCTATTATTGAATAAGGTTAAGGTGTAAATATGAGTAGGCTTAAAGATTTATACAATGAAAAAGTTAAGAGTGATCTAAAAGAAAAGTTAGGTCATGGAAATATCAATATGGTTCCAAAGCTGACAAAGATTGTTGTTAATTGTGTAACAAAAGATTGTGTCACAAACTCTAAAGTTGTGGGGAGTATTGCTGGGGATATATCTTTGATTACGGGTCAAAAGCCAGTTGTAGCAAAAGCTAAAAAGTCTGAGGCAGGTTTTAAATTAAGGAAAGGCCAATCCTTGGGTGCTTTTGTTACTTTAAGAGGTTCGAGAATGTATGAATTCTTGGATAGACTTATTAATATTTCCTTGCCTAGAGTTAGAGACTTTAGGGGCGTATCTCCTAAAGGATTTGATGGTAAAGGAAATTATAATTTAGGATTAAAAGAGCAGATTATGTTTCCTGAGATCAACTACGATAAAATTGATAAAGTTAGAGGTCTTGGCGTATCCATTGTAACGACTGCAAGAAACAACGAAGAAGGTAGAGAGTTGCTCAAGGCACTTGGTATGCCTTTTAAGAATTAAAAGTAAATTTGGTTTAGGTAGGAGAATAATACTATGATGACCGATCCAGTAGCTGATATGCTCACAAGAATAAGAAACGCTCTAAGAGCAAGTCACGACAGGGTAGAATTTCCAGCAAGCAAGTTGAAGGCTGGTATATGTAAAGTTTTAAAAGAAGAAGGATATATTAAATCTTTTAAGATTATTGCGAAATCTCAAAGTGACGTAAAAATTAGGATCCTTTTTAAGGATAAAAAGTCAATTGTAGGTCTACAGAGATTTTCCAAGCCTGGATTAAGACAATATAGAGGCTATGAAGACTTTCCGAGAGTCCTTAGTGGTTTGGGTGTGTCCATTTTGTCTACTTCTAAAGGTATTCTTTCCTCCAAAGCTGCAAAGAGAGCCAAGGTTGGTGGGGAAATCCTTTGTAATGTATGGTAGGAGAAAGAAATGTCAAGAATAGGTAAGCAACCAATTGAGGTAGCAGAAAAAGTAGAAGTTGTAATAAATGGGTCTGATGTAAAAGTTAAAGGTCCAAAAGGTGAGTTGTCTTACAGTTTTACCGACTTTGTAAATATAGTTAAGGAAGGTAAATCGGTTATTGTAACGCCTAAAGATGAATCCAATACAGCTAGGGCTATGTGGGGGACCACAAGAACTGTCATTAATAATATGGTTGTTGGAGTAGTAAAGGGTTTTACTAAATCCCTTGAATATTCTGGCGTCGGGTATAAAGCAAGTGTTAAAGGCGACTCCATTGAGTTGAACCTTGGTTACTCCCATCCGATTAACTACAAGCTTCCAAAAGGAATCTCAGCAAAAGTGGAAAAAAATGTTATCCATATTAGCGGCTGTGACAAGGAGATTGTTGGTCAGGTAGCTGCAAAAATAAGGTCTATGAGACCTCCTGAACCTTATAAAGGAAAGGGTATTAAGTACACCACAGAGACTATTATTAGAAAAGCTGGAAAGACAGGTGGTAAATAAGGTTTTTTAACAATTTAAGGAAAAATAAAAATGAGGAAGCAACAAGGTAAAATTAAAAACCCTAAGTTAGCGAACAAATACCGGAGAAGACTTAGTTTACGTAATAAGATCTCTGGAACAAGTGAGCGCCCTAGAGTTATGACTAGTAAGACATCTAAGCACTTACGTGTAATTGTTGTAGATGATTTAAGCCATAAGATTTTGTTTAGTGTTCAAACATTTGGCAAAAATTCTGATGGAGAAATTAAGAAAAACCTTGAAGGTGCTAAAAAAATTGGCGGGATCATCGCAGGCAAGCTTAAAGATCAAAATATCGAAAGAGCTGTTTATGATAGGAATGGTTGTAAATTTAACGGTTTAGTTGCTGCAGTAGCTAATTCCATGA
>PAZA01000033.1 GCA_002715375.1 Halobacteriovoraceae bacterium | reverse complement strand
TTAAAAAAGTTGGAATAAGACATAAAAATAAAAAGAAATTTAGTTTAAATCTAAAATTTTTCATAAGCTAGCAAACTACTCAGAATTCATCGAAGACTCTTTTGCTTCAATGACGCTGAAAAAAAATAGGACTATAATTTTATACAAGTAAAGGTTACTGTTCGACAATATTGAAAGTGATCTGACGATCAACCATTTTTCACTTTTTTGGGAGACTTTCGATGACTGATTGGTTAGAAGATGCAAATAGTGCCAAAGACTATCAATCTGAAATCCTCTCATTTTCAACTTACTTTGAAAAATTCCAAAGCAACCCAGAAAAAGAACTTCGATCTTCATGTAAATACCTTCTAGATATGATTAATTTCTTTGGAAAAGATAATAACGGTATCTATAATCTTTTTACACAACAACAACCTGACTCTCCAGCTGTGTTCGGTCAACAAGCTCCTGAAAAATCAATTATTGAAAACCTTATAAACTTTCTAGAAGAAGGTATTAATAACAAATTTATTCTTCTCGTAGGTCCAAATGGGTCTTCAAAGTCTAGTATCGTAAAAAAAATAATGAAGGGAGCTGAAATTTATTCGGAGTCGGAGCCTGGAGCTCTTTATTCATTTAGTTGGATTTTTCCAATTGAAAACTACGTAAAAGGATCCTTAGGGTTAGCAAATTATGTTCCTCAAGACAACCTTACTACGTTTGCTCATTTAGATGACAAAGATATTTCAGCAATTATTGGCTCAGAATTAAAAGATCACCCAATTCTCCTCATACCAAAAGTAAATAGACAAAAAATTATAAATGAAGTTCTTTCAAATAACCCTCAAGTCTTAAAATATGTCCAGAAATCTTATCTTTATAGAGGAGATCTTTCTAAAAAAAATAAAATGATCTATGACGCCCTATTAAAAAACTTTAAAGGAAACCATCAAGAAGTTCTTAAATACATAAGGGTTGAAAGAATTAAAATTAGTAAAAGGTATTCAACTAGTGCTGTTACTATTGAACCTCAGATACATCTAGATGCAAGAATGCAACAAATTAGTATGGACAAAAGACTAGCTAGTCTGCCGCCAAGCCTTCAATGCCTTAACTTATTTTCTTTACAAGGTGAAATTGTCATGGCCAACAGGGGTATACTGGAATACTCCGACTTACTAAAAAGGCCTCTCGATACCTATAAATATCTTCTCATGACAATGGAAACTGGAACTATAAATATCCAAGGGATTCTAACTGAATTAGATACCTTCTTTATTGGAACATCGAACGAAATTCACTTAGCAGCATTCAAACAACACCCTGACTTTAATTCTTTTAAAGGAAGATTTAATTTCATTAAAGTACCTTACCTTCTTAACTTTTTGGAAGAAGAAAAGATTTATAAAGATCAAGTAGAAGGATTAAAAGACAAATCTATTTTTGAACCCCACTCACTTGAAACCCTTTGTTTATTTTCAACAATGAGCAGATTGAGAGTATGCCAAAGCAAGAACTACTCAAACAAGAAGCTTTCAAATATTGTTACAGGCTTTAATCCTCTAGAAAAATGCCTCCTACTTAGTAAAAATATACTGCCTGAAAAATTAGATATAGAATCTAAGCAGATTCTTCGACATAGCATCGATGAAGTAAAAAATGAGTTTAAAACAGAAAACTTATATGAAGGTAAATTTGGCCTTTCTCCAAGAGACTTGAAAAATATAATCTACAAGCTTTCTTCTACCTATAAAAGGGTCACTTTTATAGAAATTATAGACTTCTTAGGAAAACTTATCCTTCAAAAAAATGACTATGATTTTCTCAACATGACTCCTCAAGGTGATTTTCATAATCCAGTTAGATTTATTTCGCTCTTGAAAAACCATAACCTTAACACTTTCGACTTTGAATTAAGGGAAAGTCTTGGGTTAGTTGATAACCGTTCGTATGAAGATTATATAAAAAAATATATTGAAAATATTAATGCCTTTATAAAGGGTGAAAAGTTAAAAAATAAAATTACAGGAAAGTTTGAAGACTGTGATGTTTATTTTATCAAAGAGTTTGAAAGCAGCATTACTTTAGAAGAGGAAGCAGAGAAATTTAGGGCCCACCTTATCTCCAAACTAGGAGCTTTTGCTCTAGACAACCCCAAAAAAGAAATTAAATACTCAGAAGTATTCCCTAACTTAATTCAAAAACTTCAAGAATCCTTTAGAAAAGAGCAAAAAAGCCTTATCCAAGATATTTCAAAAAATTTGGTTTTTTACGAAGCCCAATTTGACGCTTCGCAAAACAAAAAAGCAGAAAAGAATGATCATTCAAAAAACGGACAAAACCTAACTCAAAAAGAAATTTCTCAAATCACCGCAATTATTACCAACCTCCAGAAAAAGTTTCACTATACTCGAGAAGGCGCTATCTCAATTTTGAAGTATGTGATAAAGGAACGCTACTAACTATTTATCTTTTTAAGTAGCTATTCTGAATTCTGAGGAACCACATGCCCATCTTAGAAAAATCCTTCTCTCCTGAAAAGTACACAGCAATGTACTCCGTGGATGAGAAATTTGATGGCCTGAGACTCGATCAATTCATAAAAGAATACCTCCCATCATTTTCTAGGGAAGTTATAAAGAAAAAAATCAAGTCTCTAGATGTTTGTATAATGGGTCGCCCCTCTCCTAACAGACCTTCTTCAAAAGTATATTATCAAGAAAAAGTTGAAGTCCAAATTGTAAAAACAAACCATGAAGACGAGTTTTGGAGAGGAAAGAAGATCCAACTAGAAATTACTCCCAAGATTATCTTTGAAAATGATCTTATGACTGTAGTTGGAAAACCAGCATTTATGTCAACCCACCCAACCGGTAAACACCTATTTAACTGCGTGACAGTTTACATGGAGTCAGAGCTTAAAAGAAAAACTTATTCTGTTCATAGACTAGACAGAGAAACATCAGGTCTTCTCATTCAGGGAAAAACACCACAGTCTTCAAGAGACCTCACAGACTTTTTTGAAAAAAGTAGAGTAAAAAAAGCATATTTCTTCATTTCAAAAATAAAACCTAACGAAGCCAAAAACAATGAATTTATGGCCAGAGAAAGGCTTGATTCTACAAATGAAGGACTTAAAAGAGTCTATATTGACTGGCATCCTTTTGACTCTTCTAAAGGTAAGTCAGCAGAAACAAAATTTAAAATCTTATTCAAAAATGAACAATATGCATTGGGCTTAGCTTTTCCTAGAACGGGCAGACAACATCAAATTAGAGTCCATGCCATGATTCATGGTTACCCTCTTTTAGGAGACAAGTTATACCTAGGTTCATTTAAAATGTTTCAACGCTTTAAGGACGGATTTGCTACTGAAGAAGACCATAATTTGATGGAAATCCCTAGGCACGCCCTACATGCTGTAGGATTAAAAATACCTAATCTTACTGAGGTACCTTTTTTACATTGTCCATTACCAGATGACCTGAACTCTTGGATTAAGACTAACTTACCAATAGACCCTTGTAGCCTTGATAAATTGATTAAAAAAGAGCTTCATGAAGCCTTTTCCTCACCCATCAGATAGTTCAAAACTCCTTTGACCCCCTCATTTTCCTTTCCATTTAATATAACTCTCGGGCGGTACTTAATGCTATTTAGATGAGGTTGAATATTACTTACGCCAACACTGTTAGGAAAAGACTCAAAAGCACTTTCATCATTAGGAGCATCTCCAAAAAAAAGACAATCCTCAATCTGGTAATTTGGGTACTTTTTTCTTAGAAGGTGCTTCATTGCTGTACTTTTTGAAACTTCTCCCTTCCAAAAGTTTAAATGGACATTCGATGAAGAAAAACTCAAACCCTTTTCTCTTAAGAAAGTCTCTATTTGTTTTTTTAATCCTTGATTATCTTTAAATTTGTAAAGGTCAATCGCTCTGTCTGTTCTTCTTCCAAAGGAATCTAACGAAAGAGAACAATCAAAGGAGTCAGTTAAATCGAAAGCCACTTTTTCTAAAAAGAGGTAATCATCTTCAGATACAAGGTTCTCTTCCATCATAACACCATTACCCGCCCTATAAATTACGACTCCTCCTCCTTCACAGATCACCGAATCAACTTGAGGAAAATGAGTTATAAAGAAGTGCCCCCAAGATAAAGACCTTCCTGTTACAATGCTCAAAGGGATTTTCTTCTTCTGAAGATAATCCAAAACAGTTATAAAATATTGGGACAAGGACCCATCTGTCTCTGTCAGGGTCCCATCAAAATCTGAAAAAACTTTTTTTACTGATGATGAATTCAAAATTAATTCATTGGAAAAGCAAGGCCCACATAGAGACCAGAATAACTATCCTTTAAATTTAACATACCTTCCAGGTTAGCTGTTAAATGACTGTAACCCTCTACAGGAATTTTTCCAGTAATTCCCATGGATAAGTTAGCAATAGTTTCATAAGACTTCTCAGAGCCATCTAAGCTAATGGCAAGAGGGACTGAAGCATAAGGAAACCCTTCATAGCCCCAAAAACTGAAACCCTTTGAAAAAATAGGCGTCACACCAAATACATTCTTCCTCGTATCGCCATCTTTTACGTTTTGCAAAAGACCCTTAACAGAAAACCTTGGCTGCTTCATATAATCTGGAAAAAATTCATAATCTAGGCCTGCAAATACTCTCCCAGAAAACTGCCCACCAGAAATCCCTATACCACCGTCGAGCGTCATTCTAGAATGGAGCTTTTGGGTGAATCTTCCCTGAACTCCTACTCCTCCATTAGAGCTTAAGTTTCCAGTCATTTCTAGAGAAACAAACTTTTTATCTATCATTAGAGGGTAAGAGGAAAACCCGACACCAGAAGAAAGTGCATTATAAGAAAAGAGAGTGAAAGAAAAAAATAATGCAACAGGCAAAAAACTTAAAAATCTCATAATACCCTCCAAATTCTCATTACCGAGGAATGAGTTCTAAACACAATATTCTTAACTAAAAAAATTACCACGCCTACTGTCAGAGTTAAATCCCCAAAAGAGATAATCTCTCCCTTTTTTACTAAAAAATTCTCTAGCCTATTGACGAGAAACAGGTCAAGAACTATAAAGTGTAGATTCTTATTGTGGTGGCCGTAGTTCAGTTGGTAGAGCGCCAGATTGTGATTCTGGTTGTCGTGGGTTCGAGTCCCATCGGCCACCCCACTATTTAATTATAAAAAATTCCCATTAGATTAGTCCGAATAAATCAGTCTGTTTAGAAAAGCCTACACGCTAAGTTAAAAATTTCCTTAAATGCACCTTGCATAGCAGTTGGGTATTAAGAAAGGGCCAGAATGGCATCAATTTTTAAACAATCTGACACCTTATTTAACTCTAAATAGATTTCATTTTGGCATGATGATTGCTTTGTAGTAAGTAACTAGTACCAAAAAGTAAATCTTTTAAAGGAGGAAAGAAAATGAAAAAGTCTTTACTAAAAGTTCTCTCTCTATTTTTTGTTCTTGGTCTTATGAGTGGTCAGTCAATGGCAAGCTCAGATGACATCAGACTAGGAAGACCAGGTTATGGTGGAAATGGTTGTCCTGCTGGAAGCGCGTCAGCAACACTAAGCCCTGACAGAAAAGCCCTAAGCATTATTTTTGATGAATTCATGGTTGAAGCTGGTGGTAGCACAAGACGTAATGTTTCAAGAAAGTCTTGTAATATTGCTATCCCTGTTCACGTGCCTCAAGGTCTAAGTGTCTCAATCATTGCCGTCGATTATAGAGGTTTTAATTCACTTCCTAGAAGAGCAAGTGCTCGGTTTAGTGCAGAGTACTTTTTTGCTGGAAGAAGAGGCCCGAAATACCAAAAAACTTTTAGAGGCCCACTTGATGATGACTATACAATCAGAAACAAGCTTGCTGTCTCTGCAATCTCATGGTCTAGATGTGGTGAAGATGTTAACTTGAGAGTTAACTCAAGCATGATGGTAAGAAACTCTAATAGAAGAACAGAAGCCCTTTCTACAGTTGATTCAGCTGACTTCAATGCTGGTCTTATCTACAGACTTTCTTGGAGAAGATGTTAATTACAATGAATTAAAATTTTTAAGTTTATTGATTAAACTAAAGAGGAGCCTCCAAATTTTTAGGAGGCTTCTTTTGTTATAGAGATTTAAATTTAGGAAAAGTTATTTTTTGACCAACTGATAAATTTTGACTAAATAAATTAGCTCCTCTGACAAGCCATAGAGGTAGTTCAAGCTTTTTAGATATAAACTCCAACGTATCCCCTCTTTTAACCACATAATCAAAAGACCCATTAACTTCATTTTTTTCTATAAAAGATAAGTATTTTTGTTGATGAAAAGCTTTCCTCTTTAAAAGAAATTGTCTTAAGCCTTTATCATCTAAAGGTAAAATTATCCTCTGTCCTATTCTCAATCGCTTTGGATTTATCCAACCATTAAGAACCAAAACCTTGCTTAGCGGAACTCCTGACCAATCTGAAAAATGTCCCAGAGTTTCTTCTAATTCAAGGTAAAACTCATGTGTTTTCCTCCCTACCTTCTTTGTTCTAAAATCAAAATAGCTCTCCATTGCATTCAGTGAGTAAAGTCCTCCAAACTTTCTTGATAACCTTTGATCTAAGGCTTTTTCGCCTTTAAAAACTTCATCAATAGTCATAAGTCTAAAGTTCTTATTCCTCATCGATTTTCGAGCTGTAGAGACTTTGCTTTTTCTCAACTTTATCTCTTGCCCTGGAAAAAGAATATCGTAGGAAGAAAGATTGTTAATTAACATAAGCTCTGCCATATCTTTTTTATGTAATTTAGATATGGAATAAAGACTTTCTCCGCTCTTNACTATNTGGTTTGTNGCCANTTTCTTCTTNAACTTTANAATNGGTTTTATTTTTTCTAATTTCAGCCTAAGTTGNCCTANTAAAATGTCATCCTTTTTTGGAATTTTTAAATTATAACCACTTGGTATTTTGTAATTTCTCCTAAATACATGAGGTCTTATTTTTGGATTAAGAAATTGCAATTTGTTAAGACTCACACCTAAAACTTTTGAAAGATGTCTAATCTTTATCGTTTTTGGTAATTTGACTTCTGAAACCTCTTCTAAAGTTAGCTTAACCTGAGGGCCAAAGTACTTTTCTGGACGCTTTGAAATTTCAACAACGGCCATAAAAGAAGCATAAAAGTTTTTTGAAGCAAATCCAAAGCGTCTTCCTTGGTATTTTTTTACAATTTCTCCTATATCAGTTGTATTTAGTTGCTTAATGGCCCTCAAGAGACTCCTTGCTCCATGATTGTAAGCAGTAATAGCAAGTGGCCAAGCCCCCAGTTTTTTAAAGTTTGTTTTGAGAAGCCTTCCTGCTGCTTTTGTGGAAAGATGAGGATCTCTTCTTTCATCAATTAAGTAATTCATTTTCATTTTATACAGACGTGCCGTACTTCTCATAAACTGCCACATGCCAGCAGCTCCAACCTTGGAATAAGCAAGAAAGTTAAAAGAACTCTCAACATGAGGTAAATAAGCTAACTCTTCAGGAATGCCTTGATTCGCAAACTCTTTTCTTATGTAATCTAAATAATAATACGACCTTCCTAAACCCTCATAATATCGATCCCTCATTCCTCTTTGAAACCTAATCCTTCGACTCATTACTCTCAGTTTCTTTAAGTCAGGACTACCAATGGAGTTATAAAATTCTTTTTCCTCTTCTAAAAGGTTTTGCCCTCTCTTTGAGACAATCTGCATCATCACCTCACGTAGCTTAGACTTTTCAGATCGAACAAAGCGGACTCTTCTCCTCCTGGACATTTTTTCTATATTAATTTTTTTATAAATTAAGGATAGATCTTCACTGTCATGAATGAATCCTTCATTACTTGAAATTTTGACAAATACTTTTTTCCAAAACTCAATCCGCAGCCTCATTTCTTTATCAATCGGGAAATTAGGACTTGACGCAGCATTTGCATTGCAAAACAAGAATAAAGTCAGAAAAGAGAAAAAAAGAATAAATGTTTTCTTCATAAAACCCTACATTTCATTTAAGTTTCTTTCCTTGCACTTACATTTTAGTTCAAAATAGAGTCAAAGATCAATCCACCAAATAACGCAAGACATCTTCCAAAAGAGGATAAAAGCGGGGTATGTCTTTATGTAAAAGGAGAAATAGATCATGAGTATAAAATTTCTTGTCGTAGTTATGGGGATTATTCTTTTATCACTCTACGCTTTCTTAAGAATGTACAGACCAAAAGAAGAATTACAAATGGCCCTTGAGGTAGATTATATTGAAAGTTTAAAAAAATATTATGCAAATAAGGATAAAGAAATCCAAAAGCATATATTTGAAATAGGAACAAAGTATGGAGCTGCTCTAGGAATGACAAAAGAAAATACTCTTAAAATGATTCAGAAAGATTTGGGGCAATAAAAACACTCGAAAATTACAACAACTCTCCCGCACCAAAAAAAAAATGATACAATAGTAGGAATAACTTATTCCTGGAAGAAATATTGTGAAGCAATTCCTCATTACTTTCTGTCTGCTAGGGCTCCTAAATACATCATGTAAACCTACACAATTAGGCTCAAAAACGAACCCAATATCAATTTATTTTACCCCTTCTGTAGATGCTAAAATCATTGAAGAAAACTCAAGTATCTTTATAAAATACCTGGAAAAAAACACAAACCTTTCCTTTAAAGCATATATTCCTTCTGATTACTTTTCGGTTATAGAGGCACTCGGTTCTAAAAGAGCCGACATATGCATTATGAATTCTTTTGGGTACCTTTTGGCAAACCAAAAGTTTGGAGCGAAAGCTAAACTTAAGGTTATAAGAAGGGGTAAAGATTATTACAGAGGCCAAATTATAGCCCACATAGACAGTAAAATTAAAACAATAAAAGATATTGAAGGGAAAAGGTTTGCCTTTACGAACCCTGCCTCTACGTCAGGCTTTCTTTTCCCCCTAAAAATTTTAGTAGATAATAAAGTTACTCCAAAAAGCACTGCATATGCAAAAAGCCATTCAAATGTAGTAAAGATGATCTATCGTAAAGAGGTTGATGCTGGAGCAACCTTTTACTCAAGCCCATCAGGAGATGGCACTATAAGAGATGCCAGAGTTCTTATCGAAAAGAAGTTTCCTGATGTTAGTGAAAAAATAAAAATTATAGAAATAACCGAAAATATACCCAATGATCCTTTTGTCTTTAGAAAAAGCTTTCCTGAGAATTTAGAAAAAAAGTTTGTAATAGCGCTAAAAAAGTTTCTTTTGACAAAATCTGGCAAGAAGGCTTTCGAAAATATTTACGGAGTAACAGGTGTAGTCGATGCAAAAGATTCAAATTATAACTCACTTAGAGACCTGATTAAAAAAGTAGATATAGACATAAATAAGCTTATAAATTAAACAACGCACAAAGAAACGACTTTTATTCTTTCAATTCTATCAATTCCAATTTATAACACGGCAAGACTTGTTGTTGCTAAAACATAAACTCTGAAATTAACTAATTTATTTAAACATAAAGAAATTTAAGCTATGGAAAAACAAAACTTTGAACAGTTATACAAAAAATTGAAAGAAGAAAAGTCCGAAACAACTCTTAAAGACCTCGAAATTCATCAAAAAAGAAGGGCCATTATCTTAGTTTCAGAAACATTGGATATCGTAAAAGTTGGTACCCATATTGCTCTTGATGATAAAATGGAAATTCAAAACTTATTGGAAAAAAAATTAGTTCAAAACCTCGAAGATGAAGACTTTGAAAAATTAAAATCAATGGACAATAAAATGGTTTCCTTTATAATAATCCAACCTTTTGTCTTGATTCAGTTGTATTCAACCATGCACTAATAGAGGATAAGCAATTGCAAAAACTAACCATACTTCCATTTCTTTTTTGTATAATTTTTACCTCATGCAAAGACAGGCCTGCAAAGGGCCTCGGGCTTACATCTGAGAACAAGTTTTTTCCCTGCCCCGAAACTCCAAACTGCGTTTCTAGCTTCGAGAATCCAAGTAATGAGAGAAACTTTATTAGTCCGATTAAATTTTTTGGTGGAAAAGAAGCAACCATTTTAAAATTAGAGAAGTTGATTAAAAAAAACCCCAGTGCCAAAATTGTTGAAAAAAAAGAAAACTACCTAAGAGCAGAATATACATCCTCAGTCTTTAAATTTGTAGATGATATCCAGTTCTACTTTGGACAAGAAAACACCATTCACGTGAAGTCTGCTTCAAGAGTTGGACGAAGTGACTTTGGAAAAAATAGAGAGCGAGTCAGGGAAATAGAATTCGCACTTCAACAAAGTGCAAACTAAAAATTAAGAGTTTATTTTTAAAGAAATAATAAATTGGGTATTGTCGACTTCTGAGTTTAACCTAAAACTCCCACCATGTTCCTCTATAATACCTTTACAAACACTTAAGCCTAAACCAATCGCTGTTTCACCTTTTTCCATTTCATGTGTTGTGAAGAAAGGAATCATAATTTTGCTTTGTATTTCTTTGGGTATCCCCCCTCCACTATCTGTGAAGTAAATAATTAACTCCTCATCACTTGTTTCAAAATTAATTTTTATCCATCTTTCTTCTAGGTTTTTAATCGCTTCCATTGAGTTTTTTATCAAGTTAAAGAAGACCTGAATAAACATCCCTTCTCTTCCTCTAATAACAACATCCGACTTTAAGTCTTGAGAGACAAAGCTTATCCCCATATCGCTTAGCGTCGTCTGACATATCGACAAGGTAGTCTGAAGAACATTTTGAATAGAAAGGTCTTGAACTTCTTCTCCGCCTCCTTCTTTTGCAAAAGCACTCAATCCCCTAACAACACTTTCTACTCTAAGAACTGACTGAAATATATTATCCAAACCAATAAGAATTTTTTCTTTTGGTGATCCTTTTTCTACCGAATTGTTAAGTAATTGGACCCACCCAAGAATAATAGTAAGAGGATTATTAATTTCATGAGCAACACTTCCAGCCATATCTACAAGTGTCCCCATTCGAGCGTGCTCAACAGAATCTTGCCTCTTTTTTTCTAAGTCTTCATTTAATTTCTTTATTGTTAAATGAGTTCTAATTCTGGCCCAAGCAACCTTAAAATCTATTGGCTTTGTAATATAATCATTGGCCCCCTTATCGAAAGCGCTTATAACATTACTGCTTTCTAATTGAGCTGTGGTCATTATAACAGGCAACTCAATCGCACTATGCTTCTTTCTTACAAAATCCAATATTTCTAAACCTGTAATTTCAGGCATTACAAGGTCTAAAAGCACTAAATCAAAGGTTCGAGATTCCAAAAGGTCCAAAGCTTCCTTTGGACTAGTTGTGATGGTTGTTTTAAAACCCTTTTTTTTAAGCCTAACTTCAAGGACTTTAAGATTGATTTCATTATCGTCTACGAGCAAAGCTCTTTGCCCAAGGAACTCCTGGTATTCCGGAGAGTTTCTACCTGAATGTGAGCCGTCGTCATTTTCTATGGTCATCTACTTCTCTTTCTCTAAGCTTAATTGACGAGACTCTCTTCGGCGCTAAAAAATATAACCTTACAAATCAAGATTTCTTAATAGAGGAACTAAACCTTTATGAAAGAGTTTGAAGTTAAATATAATTTCTTATTTTCCAAATAAGATTTGTAGTGATTTCCAAAAATCTGTGACTCTTTCAGAGTAAGGTCTCTTTCTCTTCTTCCAGGAACCCCCCTTATAAAACTTCTTGGTGGATATGTTTTTCCAGGAGGAACCAAGCTTCCAGCTGCAACTAAAGAGTTTTCTCCGATAAAGGCGCCATCCATGATGGTAGCCCCCATTCCAATTAAACAATTGTCTCCTACCACACATCCATGAAGGGTCACTCTATGCCCAACAGTTACCTCCTTACCAATAGTCAGAGGAAACCCTGAAGAAACGTGCAGCATAGAAAAGTCTTGAATATTTGTTTTATCACCAATCTTGATTTGATCAACATCACCCCTAACAATAGAATTGAACCAAATACTGACATCATCACCTATTATAGTGTTCCCAATAACCTTAGAGTCAGGAGCAAAATAACAGTTATTTCCAATTTCTGGGGTAAAACGATCAAGTTTGTAAATTGACATGTTCTAAATAAAGAGTGAATTTTTCCAATATTTTACTTCCAGGGAAGCTTAGCAACGTAAGCCGAAATATCGCTTATATCTTGCGAGCTGAGTTTTTTAATATATGGCATCATAGCTTTGTTAACCCTTACACCTTTTTGCATATTTACTACCTGCTCTTCAAGATACCAGGCATACTGACCACCAATCTTTGGTGCTTTTTGTGCCGTTTTCCCTTCACCATACTTCCCATGACAGACGATACATTTAGCATAAAGCTTCTTTCCATTCTTTAGTTCTTCTGTATCAAGCACAACAACAACTCCAGTAGCCTTTGGAGCCTTGGCAACAACTTTTTTCTCCTCTTTTACAGGAGTTATCGCAGCTTTAAACTTTTTCCAATCCTTCTCTTCTTTGACATAGCTGAATTTCTTATTGGAAACAGTCTCTTCCTTAAATTTTCTTAAGCTTAAAATACCTATCAAACTTATCACAGAGATAGCAAAAACAATTAACCTGGTCATGGATTCTCCCCGCCCAATTTTAGTGAAGTAACGATGCTCTCAAAAGCCCAAGAAAACGATCTTTACGGGTCAGATTATAATTTATTGCCCTATAAAAGGCAACCAAATGGTTGATAACTCTCTCTTCCAAATAACTTCTTTAACAAATAACATTCCGTTCCCAATCAGAAACTGATGGAAAAACCTCAACTAATCTTCGATGACTTTCTGCTAAAAAGCCCTCTTTAACTAGGTGATCCAAATGAAGAAGCAGGTTGTTAAAAAAGCCACTCAAATTTAAAACATGCACAGGCTTTTTGTGAATACTTAACTGGTTCCAAGTAAGAACCTCAAAGAGCTCATCTAAAGTACCGAACCCTCCTGGCAAAGCCAAAAATGAATCTGAGTGATCATAAATAGCCTTTTTTCTCTCATGCATCCCCTCTACTTTAATAAGCTCACTCAACCCGGTATGGGCCACCTCCAATTCTAGAATCTGCTTTGGGATGATGCCAATAACATTCCCGCCATTCCTTATAACTGAATCTGCGATGGCACCCATCAAACCAATTTTCGCTCCACCATAGACTAGACCTATTCCCTGGTCAGCAAACTTACGCCCTAAAGAAACTGCCAGGTCTTTATATGACTCATGAGAACCTATTTTAGCACCACAAAAAACCCCTATTCTTTTTAAGTCACTTTCCAAAAATCTCTCCATTCACAAATCTTTATATCGTAAAATCAATTTTTTTCTATCAATTTTACCTTCCCCACTTTCTGACATAGACAAAAGAAAAAAATACTCCTGATTCCCCTTTTTCCCCTGTACTGAAGATGGCACAAAATTTTCTACACAAATTTTTCTTTCAAAACACCAATCAAACAATTCAAGTAAAACTTCAAGCCTAATACTAGAGTCTTTTACCACACCCTTTTTACCCACCTTGTCCAATCCCGCCTCAAACTGAGGCTTAACTAGAACAAGTGCCTTTCCCTCATCATGAAGAAGTTTAAAGACTTCTTCTAAAACAAGCTTCAAGGAAATAAAGGATAAATCAACAACACAAAAATCGACTTTCTCTGGCAGCATCAAGCCATTTTTTATATTAATCCCTTCATAATTAATGACTCTTTTATCCTTCAGAAGATCATTGGCCAATTGATCCCTTCCTACGTCTATAGCATAAACTTTTTTTGCTCCCCTCCTCAAAACAACATCAGTAAATCCGCCTGTGGAAGCTCCAACATCGGCAATTAGACAACCTTTCAAGTCTAATTTCATGTGCTCTAAAACACCTTCAAGTTTATCTCCACCCCTTCCAACAAATGCTTTTTCTTTTTTTACTTCAATTTCATCAGAGCTAATTAAAAACCCAGGCTTTTCAACTTTTTTCCCTCTATAGAAAACAACCCCCTCTTTTATGAGAAGTCTCGCCTGAGATCTTGTGGGAGCGTACTTGAGTTTTACAAGAGCAATATCAATTCTTTCACTCATAAAGAAATTAAATTATTTTAGGTTGGATAGATATCTCAATTTGTTGGTCTTTACCTTTTTCATAAGTAACTGTTTTTATTTCCCCAAGGCCCACAGAAAAAGTCTCACTAGATTTAGGCTGAAAAATTTCACCAGACTTCAAGTTTAAGTTTGCAGTTACCACTATCCTCTTACTAGGACCATAAACTTCACTTGGCTCTAAAAAATTCAATTTTATAGTGAGTACCATTCCATGATTTAATGAAATGCTTTTTCTTTGACCAACAGTTACTTCTTCTCTTGAATAAACCTCACTTACCAAAGTCAAGCTTTTATCCAATCCTCTTTTATGAACAACTCCTAAGTTAAGAGTCAAACTACCAAAGGATAAACAGGAAAATAAAAAGGAGGAAATGAAGAGAAATAAATGAAGTAGAAATTTAGGCTTTAATTTTGTTTTCATAAACTCATACTTTTTTTGGAGTATTCACTGTTTCTCTCTCAGTGTACCTAAAAGCTCTTAGTACCTTTCCTAAGTTTATTCATTTTATCTCGTAAGAACAACTCAATATTTTTTTCACTTCTCCACAAAGGTAAACATCCTTATATTCATCTGTGAATTGAATAGTTAAATCTCCACCTTTCATTGCAATACTTACTTCATTCCTCCACCCATACCGCTTTGACAAAGCAATCGCGGTAGCTGTTGCCCCTGTACCACAAGAAAGAGTCTCGCCCTCAACACCTCTCTCAAACGTCCTTAAACTAACAAAGGCTTTTCCTTTTTTCTCGTAAAAATTAACATTGCAGCCATCAGGGAAAAGTGGATCCCTTCTTATAATTTCACCCCATTTTTGAAGGTCAAATGATTCGAGATCCTCCACTTCAAAAACACAATGGGGAACACCTGTATTCAGATAAAAACCAAAAGAAAAATTCTTAAACCTACTAAGGTCCTTACTGCCTATATCAAAAAGCTCAGTCATTTGAACTTTCACAGCACCATCATCTTTAACAAAACCTTTATAAACTCCGTTAAGAGTTTTAACTCGATAACAATCTTCGAGATGAACACCTAATTCAAAATAAGCAAAGTGGCATACTGCTCTTAAGCCATTTCCGCACATCTCGACTTCTGTCCCATCAGCATTGATAGTCCTCATCTTAAAGTCACAGTTTTGTGAAGTTTCAAGAAGAATAACTCCATCAGTAGAAAAACCATTTTCTTTTGAGCAAAGCTGCCAAGCTAGCGAGTTCTTCACAAGCTTTTCTGACGGGAAAACACCTTTACGGTTATCAAATAAAATGAAGCTATTTCCAGTGGCTTCATACTTAAAAAGCTGTATTTTCAAGGACATAA
>PAZA01000032.1 GCA_002715375.1 Halobacteriovoraceae bacterium | reverse complement strand
TGGAGATTTCTTCTGCATATTTTTTAAATTTTAAAAAATTTGACTTTAAATCAGTGAGAACATAGTTTGAATAGATCTGTTCTTTAATATCATCGATCCCATTACTTGAAGTAAATAAATTTAAAATTTCCTGGGTTGGAATCGATTTATTTTCTTCAAGAGCATGCCTTTTGCATGATTCTATTAAAATTAAATTGTCTTCAGCAAATTTATTTAGGACACCTTTGAATTTATTTATTTCTTTTTTTAATTTTTCTTTATTTTTTTCAAAAATAGCACCTTCCAAATTATGAATAACCTCAATTAATCCATTCATTTGGAAAAAACTCATCCTTGCCTTTAAAGTGTGGACAAATCTAAAAAAAAGATCGTTGGATTCTAAATTATCTTGATAACTTTTTTCCAAATCTTGTGCATCCAAAATTATTTCTATAAAGTCTGTAGGGAACTCCAATGCCTTTTTTACAAGTCTGCTGTTTTCAACTTCCCTTTTAATATTTTCTTCCAGGGATTTTTCTTTTGTTCTGTCTTTTCCTACGAGGACCATTTTTATAAGCCTGTTCTTATCTTCAAGAGAATAAATAGGGGCAAAGGTCAGCTCAATAAATCTCCCTTTATTTTTTTTGAATGTCTTTGGGGCCAGGGGAATCATATCTTTAAAGGCGATTTTTCCTTCCCAGACTTTTTCTAACCAGTTTTTAAATGTTTTTACTTCCTCATCTTCTAACTCAAGAATTTCCCAAACATGATGTTTTTCATCCGGGCTAAGAAGGTCACTTTTAAATATATTTTTTCCAAAAATATCTTCGGAAACTTTAGAACCGACATCAGAGATGACTCCATTTTCATCAAAGAGGAGTAGTGCTTCAGGTATTGTATTAAGAATTTCCCTTTGATTTTTTTGTTGATGGTAAATTTCATCCATTAAGTATTCCATTTCCATTTTGGATACGAGGAGGTGGTGGGAGCGCTCAGAGAGTTTCTTCTCGTTTTCTTTGAGTCTTGTCAGGTTTCTTACCAAGCTAACAAGCTCGACTTCATTAAAAGGTTTACCCAAAAAGGCATCAGCTCCTGACTTAACTCCAGTCGTTCTGCTTTCTTCATCACTTTTTGCTGTGAGGAGGATAATAGGAGTTGTTTTATTTTTCTGATCGGCCCTCATGGTTTTTATAAAATCAATGCCACTTGTTTCTCCCATCATCCAATCGACAATAATTAAGTCTGGTTTTACTTTTCCAACTTGTTCTAAACCTTCTTCAGCATTTTTTGCCAGGGCAATCTTATAGCCGTGGGGGAGAAGAATATTTTTTAAAAGCGACCTCATATCTTTTATATCGTCGATTAATAGTAAGGTAAGCCCAGTTCCGATATCAGTTTTTAGATCTTCTTTTGTTAGCTCGAAGGATACTCCCTTTTCTTCTTCTCCACTATCATCACTTTTTCCCTTATACTCAAAAATCCAGTTTTTTAAATCGTAAGATTCAGTGGATATTATTTTGGAAGATCGAATATAATTCTCTATAACTTCAATAATGGGATTAAAATCAAAGGAAATAAAGTATCTATCAATGTATGGAACATCCATTATGTCTTTTTTTCGCCTTTTTAAAACCTCAGGGCTTATTATGGCCACTTTTTTTGTAAGAGATGAAATCAGGTGGGAGAATTTTAATAAATGAATCCCCTCATAGTCGAATTGTGTCAAATCAATCATGATGGATTTATACTTATTACCTTTTAATCTTTTTTTTGCTTCTGTTATCGTTTGGACAAAATCTATTTTTCTTTTTGGTTTTCCTTTTTGCATCTGATTTAAATGATTTTCATATTCCTTTAAATAGATATCTTTCAGCGAAATGATCAAAAGATCTCTTAACTCATAATCAAAAAGAATAGGTCTGTCTTTTATTAAGCTCTCAGAAACCTTTTTCTTAATGATCGATTTTAATTCATTGTCTATCTTATCGTCTTTTTCAAGTGATAAAAAATAAGAATCTGGGATTGAATCAGTTATATTTTCCCATAGCTCCAGGTTTTCCTGAGAATCTTCAAGCCTTGGATCAATCAGTATTATTTTTGGGTAAAATAAATTGGAAAAGTTTTTAAGATCTTTAAGAGTATGAATTTTTTCCCAGGTAAAATCCTTTAAAAAAAGCTTTCTATAATTGGAGGTGTCCTCATTTTCTGGAACTATGAGAACAAAATCAATTATATTTCTTGGGTTAAAAGATGGGAAATCCACATAAAAAAAGGATCCTTTTTTACCATCACTATTGACACCAACTGACCCTTTCATTGTTTCTGCCAACTCTTTTACAAGAGAAAGACCAAGCCCCGTGCCATCCTTGCCGGATTCTGAATTCACCTGGACAAATGATTGGAATATTTTCTGTTGGTCTTTCTTTGGTATACCCGGGCCTTCATCCTGGACACCAATTCTTAAGTTATGTTCGTCTTTAGTTATAGAGAGAGTTATAAGGCCATTTCTTGGAGAATATTTAAAAGCATTTGCTAACAGGTTAAATAGAATCTTTTCCAGAGAATCCAGGTTTATTTCTATGTAAAACCTGTAATCTTCTATATTAATTCTATCAAATGTTTCTTCTCCAATTAAAAAATTGAATCTTAATTTATTTGATTCGCAAGTTGGTGAAAATGTTTTTGATACATTTTCACAAAACTTTATTAAATTGATAGGGCTTAATTTTAGGTTATCTTTATTCACGACAGCTTTTTGAAAGTTTAATAATTGATTTACGAGGTGATGGAGTCTTACTGAGTTTTTTAAAGCAACCTTTAATTCTTTATCCTCAGGGTATCTTTTTGAACACTCGTTAAGAGGATTTTCAATAAGAGTTATTGGTGTTCTTAATTCATGGGATAGGCTTTGGAAAAAATTCGTCTTTTGCTCATCTAGGTCTTTAAGCTTTTTATTTTGATCTTTGAAATGACTTGTCAGATCCCAGAACTTTTCCAGGTACTGATTAAGGTTACTATTTTTCTTTTCCAAGTCTTTACTTTGACCTTCCAAAGTTTCTACTTTTTCTTTGACAAGGCTATTTATCGCTGAGAATAGAAATATAAAAAAGGGGATCATCATGAGATAGATATCTTTCTGAAACGAAAATGTCCCATTGGTTGCTAAAATCCCAAAACAAGCGGTTAAAAGGTATGAAATTCCACTTAATAAGGTAGGGATAAAGCCATACATTCTTAAAAGAGAAATACTATAAAGTGAAAATGATAGAAATAATAAAGGACTGGTAAGGTTACTGTCAGACAAAACGGCAAGGATAATAGTTAAAAGGCCGTGTAAATGAGGCCATAATTCAAGCCTTACATTTTTAATTTTCTTCTGGGTAAAATACTGAATAATGAGAAGTGGAATGGAAAAACCAAATATCAACAGTTTTGAGTAGGGTGTTTTTACAGTGTCTAAATAGATAAGACTAAAAATAAAGAGCAGTGACCAGGCAAAGATCCAATAAATAGATTGAGACCTTTCATTCTGGTTGATAAATAAAAATGTCCTCGTTTTCTTTTCCATTTCTTAAGGTTCGGAATCTAGAACTTGTTTTCCAATTAAACTTAAGAAGAAAGAAAAAAGGGAAACATTTTCCCCTCAACTTTTAAATCATGCACGTTTCAATAAGGTTGATTTCATCTTCAGTTAAAGTGAATTCAAATACTTTAAGGTCCTCTTCCATGTGAATGGGGTCGGTTGTACCAGTTAATGGGATAATNCCAAGCTGACTGGAAAANCNAAAAATAAGCTGTCCTATAGTCATGTGGTATTTTGAGGCAATTTGTCCAATTTCTCTTATNTTATAAACAGCAGGNTTTGCNGTNAGAAGGGAAAAGCCTTGATAGAGGATACTGTTTTGCTTGCAAAAATCTCTGACTTCCTGATCCCATGCTCTGTCAGCATAACATCGGTTTTGAACAACCATAGGCTTGACTGAAGACAACTCACAGAGGGTTTCCAATTGCTGTAAATTTACATTACTGACACCAATATTTTTAGCTTTTCCGGAATTATAAATGGCCTCTAAGGCCCCCCACACTTCCATATCCTCTTTGCATAAACTGGGAAAGGAGTGAGGTCCATGGAGTAAATAAGAATCGATCGTCTCAATTCCAAGGTTTTTAAGAGAGCTTTCAAAGGATTCGTGAACCCTTTCAGGAAGAGTTTTATCTGTGGAGTAAGGAATTCTATGGTCATGTCCACCCTGTGGAGTAAATTTAGTCTGGATGAAAAACTCCTCCCTTTTAATTCCCTTGGAAAAAGATTCTTGCAGTGCCTGGCCTACGAGGTGTTCCTGATAATGTTTAGGCTGGTTTGCCGTATCAAAGGCCCTAAAACCTTTTTGAATCGCCAATTCAACAAGCTCTGGTGTTCTTTCTTCTTTCCATGCAGTTCCATATATAATTTGTGAAACGGGTTTAGAAGTCATTCCTTCTCCTTTAAAACTTTTCTGACTCTCTTTAGTCTAATCCTTCTAAGGGAAACATGAAATGGCTTAATCATAAAAAGGGAGGGAGTCGGTTAATTTCGCACAGGGAAAGATGGCCTAAGGTGGGATCGTGAAGAAATGGTTGGGAATAATTTTGGTAGGAATAAGGAGTGGTATTTTGATGCCATCTTTTCCTAGAGGTCGGGACCTTGCCCTGCTGTCTATTCTTAAGCAAGAGTCATGCCAAAAATGATTATTTAGCTTTAAAGTTTATAAAAACAGATGCTTATGGTCCTTAAGCGGGGAGAATTGAAAAAAAGAAACTTTGCGTTAAGGGTTGAAAAGGTGACCAAAAGAGTCCTTTACTGACATTAAGGCCCCTACAAATTGGGGACCTTATGGGACCATGGAGTTGTCCTCTCTAATTGTGCGGCAAGTTGAAGAAGCCTTCCTTCTTGGGCAAAAGGGGCAATAAAGTGGACACCAATAGGCAGGTTTTCTTTTGTCCAGTGAAGGGGAACACTCATGGCCGGTTGACCTGTCAGGTTGGCTATTTGGAGAAAGGGGACAACACGTAAGTTTTCCTTTGCCATTTCTTCCACAATTCCAGATTTAAGAAGAAGTTTGCCTAGGCCCAATCGGTTGGCCATTTTCATGAGGACATTTTCATAAGGCTTGGGCTGGAGTGAGCCAGTTTTAAAAGGCTTTTGGGCCATGGTTGGTGTGATGAGGATGTCGTAGCTTTGGTGGAACTTATCCATCATCTGTCCATAGTGAAACCACTTTCTTTTTTCTGTAACGTATTGGCCAGCACTTAAGCTTTTTCCCAAGAGACCAAGTGTTTGAGTCACAAGCTCCAATTGTCTAATTGATTTGCCTCCCATGAGACTTTGTGTTTCTTCAATATCTGCGGCGACTTGTCCCATAAGCATGGTGAGGCAAACTTTGGCCAATTCCTCCCCATTAAAGCGAGGGCCTTCTTCTTCAACATTGTGTCCTAACTGTTCTAAAAGCCTGGCCGTTTTTAAGACGGCTTCCTGGCAATCGGGGTCTATATCAAAACCAAGAGGATGCTTTAAAGTAAAGGCCACTTTTAGAGGTTTGGGGTCTTTTTCAATTTCTTCTAAAAAAGGTCTTTCAGGTGGAGTGATTTGTTGGGCCGAACCTTTATCTGGCCCATGGGTCTGATCGAGCATACAGGCACTATCTCTCACGGATCGGCTCAAGACATGTTGTGAAACAGCACCCGCCCAATATTCTCCTGCTTTGGGCCCTGAAGGGTTACGACCTCTTGAGGGTTTGAGTCCAAAAAGGCCTAAGCACGAAGAAGGTATTCTGATTGAACCAAGTCCATCTCCTGCCGAAGCTAGGGGGGCGATCCCTGAGGCAACTGCTGCACCGGAGCCTCCTGATGAACCTCCAGTTGTGTAATCTGTGTTCCAAGGATTTCGGCTAGCGCCAAAAGCCTTAGGTTCCGTAAAGCCAAGGATTCCAAACTCAGGAGTATTGGTCTTTCCAAAAATGGTCACTCCACTTTTTTTAAACCGCTTGACTATTTCGGCATCGTCATCAGAAATAAAGTTATATTTTTTATAGGCCATGGATCCGTTGGCCATAGGAAAGCCTTTATAATCGGCAAGGAGGTCCTTAAGAAGAAAGGGGACTCCTTCAAAAGGTCCTTTTGGGAGTTCTGAGTCTGCCATTTTGAGACCTTCACTATACATAGGAGTATTAATGGCGAAAATTTTTGGGTTTACCTCGTTGGCCCTGTCAATTGCAACCTTCATAAGTTCACGGGCGGTGACCTCTTTCTTTTTTACAAGTTCCGCAAGACCCATTCCATCATAACTTTGGTACTCTGAAAATTTCACAAGCATCCACCTCTGGTTGAAATGATTATAGACAATAAAACGATGATTGCCATTTAAAGAGAAAAAGAAGGGAAAGACAAGTTAGAAGTTCTCATGAGGGGCTTTAATTCCAAAACTTGTTAATTCAACAAGCTTTGGAATTAAGTAAATAAAGTCACCAAGCTAAAGGTTTTTTAGTGCCCATAAGGGGTAATCTGTTTCGATAAGGTCAACCTTTCTTTCTACCATTTGATTCAGCCTTCTTTTTGAGTTGACTCCCCATGCGATGAGTTTAAACCCCTGACTTCTTAATTTCTTTGAAAGTGATTTTGTCAGAAAGAAACTGTGAGGCTGAAGGTAAGTGACGTTGATTGATTTTAACTCTTCAAAGAGGTTACCCCAGTCTAGGCTTGTTCCCAATGTGATTCCTAAGGTTTCTGTGTGGGCCACAAAGACGAAAACTTTTGGAATATCTGGAGTTAGTTTTTGAAATTTGTGGAGTACTGATTTATCAAAAGACTTAAGCCAAACTTGGTCACTCTTACCAGCTTCTTTGATAAGAGACGTGATTTTAGACTCAATCCCAAAGGTCCCTGCTGTTGATTTGACTTCTATAATAAGAGTTAAATCTTCCTTTGGAAGCCATTCTAAAACTTCTTTAAGGGTTGGTATTTTCTCTCCTTTAAATTTTGAAGAAAACCAGGATCCAGCATCAAGCTCTTTAAGTTGCTTTAAAGTTTTGTGAGAGGCTTTCCCATAACCGTTTGTTGTCCTATCAAGACTTGAATCGTGAAGCAGGATAACTTCGCCGTCTTTACTTAATTGGACGTCTATTTCTATATGAGAAACCCCGGAGTGAAAGGCTTCTTTTATGGCGGCCATTGTATTTTCTGGGGTCTTGGAGCTAAAACCTCTATGGGCAATGACTTCAATTTCTGGTTTATTCATAGTGGAAAAGGTTGAGCCCCATGCCTTTTCAATGTTCAAGGGGTGAACAAAAAGCCCAACATAAAGGCAAAGAGACAGAGAGAGGGAAAGAAGGTTTGAACCAGGCTTTAAAAAAAATAATTTTTTCATTTAAGAAGATCCTTTCTTTTTATTTTAACGAACTCATAAGATGAGTTAGGCTTTTGCTTCATATAGTAAAGGGAGCCCTTTGGGGTAAAGCTCGGGTAGTAACAATTTGATTTTTTGCACTCACTGACCCATTTAAAATCACCTGTTTCCAGGTTATAAGTCATAATATCAATTTGATTATTCAAGTCTTGAGTTTTAACAACATAGGCGACGTCTTTTGGTCTCACCGGAGAAACGTGAAAGGCCATGAGTAAATCATCGTAGGAAAAGTCAACTTTACCAGTGGGCATTTCAAGATCTTTATGAAGATGACATTTAAATTTTTCATCCATCGTATAAATTCTCATATGCCTTGTTTTTGGTTCAACGGCTGCAAAATATTGACCAGTTTTTGAAAGCATAGGGAGAGAGACTTCAATATTGGGGCAAAACTTTTTTGCTCTCGGATACAATGAGCGCATTTTTTTTACAGATTGGTCAGCATTTAAAAGAATTTCATAATCTTGGAGGAAGACCTTCTTTTTATTTAAAAAACTTTCCGTAACCATCCTAAGAACAATTCTCTCTTCGCCTTTCTCAATAATGGCCATAGTTTGGTAGGCCCCTGGTAAAGTACGGTCCTTAAAAAAGGGTCTCTTTTTTCCTTTAAGGAGGTCTTTTGTTTTATAAAACTCCATAGACCCAAATTCTGGAATAAACCCATAGCTAGGAGCAACTCTTATATTGGGGACAAGCTTTGGAATAGTTACCAGACCTTTAAAAGGAGTCGGAATAGCGTCAACCCAGTGAGGAATATTGATTTCCTTGCCCGTTTCCATATTAAGAAGGTAATTTCTTGTTCCGGAGGTATAAGAAATATAGGGCGAGTCAGGGACTGGCCTAAAAAAATATTTTGGGCTTCTTTTAGGTGCCATGGTGCTTTCAATTGACCACTCATTAGGGTTTGACCATGCTTTTTTGAAAGGCACCGTAAAAATGAAAGAAAGGATGAGTATAAAGTTTATCGTTTTTAGCTTCTTTATAAATTTCACTGCCATATGAAGAGCGCCCTTTTTTTAGTTTAATTGGGTTGGTTCTAATTCAATGCCATTTTTTCTAAGGCATCAAATACCGCTTCCTCACCTTTAGCACCAAAGAGCTGAATATTAGAAATTTTTCCTTCTTTGTAAAAGAAATAGTTAGGATAGTGAAGTGTTGCACCTTGGAGAAGGAGACGCTCTGCTCTATTTTTTCTTGTAAATTTTGGGGGAAGGTGGAAATGTTTAACAACTTTTTCTGTTTCCCTCTCCTCTGCTAAAGGGTCCATTAAAACTGTTAAAGGGAGCTTTAACTTTTTGGCAACTTTTTGAGTGGGGTATAAAGAGCCGATTGAATAGGGCATGTGAGGGCTCCACAAGTAAATGATTCCCTTTTTTGTGTTTCTTAGAAGGTTTTGCAAATCTTTATTTAAAAAGGCCTTACTGCTCATTTTTTTCCGTAACACTTTTTGATTGAAGGCCTTGCTCTTTATTTTTTCCTTGCGCAAAAACTTAAGGACGCACTTTTTGGGCGGTGAAGGAGTTAATTGGTAAAAAACAATTTGGACATTATTTTTTAGGGAAAGGTAAAGAGTCCCCAATTTTTTTTCCAGGCTTAGGAGAGTCCCTTCTTTCTCAGGGAGTTCTGCCTGATATATAAAGCGCACACTTCCCTTAGGTCCTCTAGCTGGTCGAAGTGTCCACTTAAGTGCTGAGCTTTGTTCTTTTATAAATAAAGCTTTCAGGCAAGCCTGGGGGATAAGCTCTTTTCTTGCTTTCGCCTTGAGGTCAGGTTGGATTGAAGTCGAAAATGCGCTTTTAGTCATAGAGAGAAAAAGCAAAAGCACCATAAGGAGTTTAAGGAGCTTAAGAAGCTCAAAAAAGATTGGTGGAAAAGAGTATTTCATGCAGTGCAATTACCTTCTAAGGGAAGACTTTGTCAATTTTGAAACCTTTTCTTTCTCTTCTTTTACACGTAGCTTTTGATGATCTAGTCAAACAAGAGAGACTGGTTACGCCTAGGGAGAATTTGTGAAACATAGAAATATAAATCAAACTTTAAGCTCCTTTCCAACGATTAAAAAAAGTATGCCGTTTTTCTTTGGAACTTTTCTTGGACTTTCGATTATTCTTTCCTTTCTTTGGCCTATAGATTCTTATGCTGGAGGCCTTCGTCAAGAAGAAGTCAAACAAGATTTTAAAAAGCCTTTTCCTTTTACTCTTTTTCATACAAATGACCTGCACTCCCATTTTGAAGGCACAGGACCAGACCACTATTTCACACGTTTTATCAAAGATAGAGATCCTGTTAAGGGCCATTACGCCCGCTTGGCCTTTAAGATCAAGGAGCAGGTTCTTGAAAAAAAGAAGTTAAATGAACCTTACCTGCTTTTAGATGCTGGAGATTATTTTTCAGGAACTTTATTTCATACTCTGGCCCCAAGAAAAGACGTTAAATCGGCTCCTGAGTTTGAGTTTTTTCAGGCGCTTAAATATGACGCCATTATTTTAGGAAATCATGAATTTGATGCAGGCGAAAAAGGTCTGGAGACAATGCTTGAAAAGGCCCGGGCCATGGACCCAACTTTTAAGATTGTTGTCAGTAATTTGGATGAATCTGGTAAGGACTCCTTCTTAAAAAAATTCATGAATGAGGGGGAAGGTGAAATAGGAAAAAGCCTTCCCAGTCAAAATCTCAAAGAAAAGGAATTAATTCATCAAATCTTTTTAAAACAGATCTATCATGAGGGACGGACTTTAAAAGTCGGTCTGATCGGCCTTTTGGGACCGGACGCTGCTTTTGCAAGCCTGAGTGACAGGCAAAAGGTTTCCTTCGTAGGTTATAAAGATGCTGCCTCAAAGTCCCGAATGAAAGATCTTGTTAACTTAACCCAAAAGTGGACTGATATTTTAAAGAAAAAAAAGAAGGCAGATGTTGTTATTGTGGTCATTCATGGAGGTGCTCCGGAGGATGATGAACTTGCTAAGAAGGTGGATGGACTCGACGTTATTATCGCCGGGCATACGCACAGAGTGTATGAAAGCTTAAATGGGCCAAATGGAGTTATCCTTGCCCAAGCTGGTTCTTATGGAAGGTTTTTAGGTCGATTGGAACTTGAGTATTTTAAGGGGGAAGTCAGAGTTCGAAAAAAGGCTAGGCACCACCTTGTTTTGATTGATGACAATATCCCAGTTGATAAGGAGATTTTTGAAAAAATTGAATCATACAAGGAACTGATTTCGAAAAAGGTTCTTAAGGGCTCAAAATACCGTTATGAGACTCCCATTTACAAAAATAAAAAAAGAATAGAGAGAGGGTTTTTACCAACAAGCGACTTGGGAAAGTTGGTTACAACAGGTCTTCGAAATGAATTAAACAAACAATTGGATGACCCTATTGATGTTTACTTTAGTCCACTTGCCCTTATCAGATGGGGAGCAATACCTGCTTTAGAGGGAAAAAAGGAAGGGACGGTCATTCAGTACTCTGACATTTTTAGAATGCTAGGCATGGGTTTTGACGAAAAGCTTCGTCCTGGAACTCCCATCGTGGATTTTTATATTTCTAAAGATGATTTTGTGAAGGTTTTGCAATTTACTGAGCTTTATAGGCTAATAAATCATCATAGTATAATAGCTTACTCCCCTTCATTAAAATATGAAACATACAAGAGAATTCCTTTACTTAAGAGAAAGAAAAAAACATTGAGGCTTCATGGTAAGCCTTTTTCAAAATGGCCTAATCGCATACATGTTGCCACGAACCTTAAACTTGCCAAGTACATTTTTAGGTTAAAAGAATTATCCTATGGTTTGGTTCAAGTTGATGTGACAGATAGGTTAGGAAACGTTCTTAACAGTTTGGAGTCTATAGAGGGGGTTCGGGAGCATACACTTTTTTCTGACTATTTAAGAAAGAGCGTAAATTTGTAAAAATGGTAGAATAGTCATTAATTTAGAGAAAAGATGAGAGGTGTGAGTGGGCGCAAAAATTCTGATCTTTCAACACGTTCCTCATGAGATTTTGGGAACTTTCGACCCTTTACTTAAAAAGCAAGGGGTTCGGATGAGGTATTTGAACTTTTCTCGTGGAGGTGTGGATTCAATCAATTTGGATAACTACGATGGCCTGATTGTTTTAGGCGGGCCTATGAGTGTTAACCAGCTTGATGAATACCCTCATCTTAAAGAAGAGATCTATTGGATAAAGAAGGCGATAGAGAAAGACCTCTTTGTTTTGGGTATCTGCCTTGGGGCCCAATTAATTTCCAAGGCCTTAGGAGGGGAAATAACAAAAAGTCCATCTCCAGAAATCGGTTGGTTTGATATCAAACTAAACTCTGAAGGTAAAAAGGATCCCCTTTTTCAATTTTTTAATGAAACACAGAAGATATTTCAATGGCACGGAGATGCTTTTTCTATACCTGAAGGAGCTATAAACCTGGCTTCATCTATTGGTTGTCCTCATCAGGCTTTTCGTTATGGTAAAAAGGTTTATGGCTTTCAATTTCATTTAGAAGTCAATCAAAGTCTCATTGAGAGGTGGCTTGATAATGAAGTTAATGAAAGCGAACTTGAGAGGCACAAGAAACATATGGACATCCCTCGTATTCGCAAAGAAACAGGGGATTATTTGCCTTCTCTTCAAGTTTTAAGCGATAAGACCTTTGCCTTATTTTTGAAGATTGTGGGTATAGAAGAGAAGGAAATTAAGTTAAAATCCAGATAGAGAATTAATTAATTGTGGTTGAAAGAAAAGTGTTTAAAAAAACAAAAGTTATCATAATTCCAACATAGGCCATGACAAAAAAGTTATCCATGAGCATAGAGCTCATTTGCTCGGAATGCTCCATAAGCTCTTGATCATCTTTGTAGTAGTTGATTGTAAGTTCGCCATCAGATATTTCGAAGTCAGCTGAGTAACCATTTTTTTGTTTCACAGGTCGTGTAATTTGGGTTGTTATACTTTCTGATAAGTTATCGGCCCAAAATATCTCAGTGAAATTATCATAAAAAAATATATTACCAGTGATAAATTTTTCTCTGGAAAGCCCCATCAAAAATTTTTCAAACTCTTGAATATCCATTAAAAAACAACTTTTGTTGAGACCGTACACTTAACTTTTGGCCCCAATCCTTATTTTCATCTTACTTTAAAAGGGCCTATGAACCAAACAAAGAGGGAATCTTGGGTTTTTTACTTAAATTTAAATAACTTTTAGTGAGAAAATATATAGTTTGAGCGAAAAAGTCCGATATGTAAGATGCAGAAAATATTACTTTTTTAAGTGAATTTTGAAATGAGTTTGAAAGAAGGAATGCCTTTTTTTAATGGTAAGGAAGTTGATAGTGAAAAACCAAATGGTTACACGTCACTTCTTAGATACTACCTAATAATAGGGGCTTGGGGTATATTTTATTTTTCTGCTTTTATGTTTTCTTCATTTTTGGGAATGAAGTCTGAAATAGTAAATGATGCCAATTACTTTATAATGCCTCTGCTACTAATCTTTTTGGAATTTGTCTTAAATTTTTTAAAGAAAAAAATATCCTTGCCGTCTTTCCTTAAAAAGGTGTTAATTTTTCAGTTCACGTTTTTTCTCCTCTTGCATATCTTCCTTGCTCTTTATTTTTCCTTAAAAGAAAATTCTGAAGTCGATGGTTTTTTAGGAATACTCGTTTTGTCCTCAGGCTATCTCTTTATTCTAGGTAGGTTTGGCCTTATAAAAAGTCTTTTGTTTTCAGCGAGCTGTTTAATTTTCTTTTTGTTTTTAAAGTTTAGAATGTCACCTGAGTATGGACTTGATGATAAGATTTTTATTTTTTTCTACGTTTTTTATTCAGCTTCTTTTTCCCTTTTAAACTCCTTCCTTAAAAATTCAAAGGATAAGGAAAAGGAAACTCAGGAAAAAATGAAATCATTTAATGAAAGGCTCGAAAAATCAGTTAAAGAAAAAACATACAAGATGAGTGTTTTAAATCAAAGCTTGATTGGTATGATGGTCGATGTAAATGAAGAGAAGTTGTCTCGAGAAATGCTTCTTGAGAATTTGGCCGAAGGTTATATGGTTTTTAATAAAGAAAGAGTCGTTGAAGAGGGAGCAACGGCTGCTTCAATGAGGCATTTTGAAACAAAAACAGAAGGAAAAAAGATTGAGGATATTTTAAGACTTACCGATCATGCTCGGGATAATTTTTTAAAATGGTGTGAAAATGTATGGAAGGGAAGTATCAACTTTAAAGACCTCCTCCCTTTAGCTCCAAAGACTTTTATAGGAGGAGGAGATCGGTATATAAAGTTAGACTTCAGGCCCATTTATAAAAAAGATAATAAAGAAATAGAAAAACTTATTTGCATAGCTTCTGATATAACGAATGAAAAGAGGCTTGAGGAGAAGGCCAATAAAGAGAAGTTGGAAGTTCAAATGTTTTTAAAAATCCTTGATCAGCCCCTGTTCTTTTTGAATTTGATAGAAGATGCAAAAGACTCTTTTAGTTTAATAAGGAAAAATGATGTTATGGATGTGGATTTAATTTTTAGAAACATCCATAATTTAAAGGCCAATTTTTCGAGATTTCACGTGAGCATCTTGGTCCAAAAACTCCATAAATTGGAGGAAATCCTGGATAAACATAGGGCAGAAAGCTTTTTCAAGCAAGAGGTTCCTGAGGAGTTAAATAAATCTTTTATAAATGCAGAAAATCAACTTTTAGACTTTCTTAAATCAGAAAAGACCATTCTTGATATGGCGAGGAGGGATGCCAAAAGTTCTGAAAGTGATGAGACCGTTTTTTTGCCAAGTCTTGCGCATTTTATTTCTGAAAGATTTGGTGAGAATTCAGACTTTTACACGGCTTTTAAGGAGAAATATCTTTTAGGTCATTTGTCAGACAAACTTGAAAACTTTATACCCTTAGTTTCAGACCTTTCTAAAGCTCAGGGCAAGCATATTATCTTTGCTATTGAAGAGGCTCCTTTTAAAGTTGATTTGTTAAGATATAAAGGACTTTTAAATGCATGCACTCACATTCTTAGAAATGCTGTAGATCATGGGATCGAGTCGCCGGAGGAAAGGGAGGAGCAGGAAAAAACGAAGAGAGGAATGATTAAGGCTTCTTTTAAAGACACAGGAATTGATATGTTTCAACTCATTATTGAAGACGATGGAAAAGGAATCGATCCTGAATTAATTAGAAGTCTTGTTGAAAAAAAGAACATAATAAGTAAGGAGCTTATTAAGAAGCTTAATGATAAAGAAATTATCCAATTTATTTTTGAACCTGGTTTGTCTTCGAGAGAAAATGTATCCAATATTTCAGGTCGTGGGGTTGGAGCGGAAATAATAAAAATTGAAGCGGAGAAAATTGGCGGAGAGGTTAGGGTTATTAGTAAGTTCGGTAAGGGAACTGCTTTTATTTTAACTTTGCCTATCTTTAAGTAAGACTATTAAAAAAATCTTTTTTTCTTTCTTCATAAAATGTTGTTATCTCTTCTATTTCTCTTTGGTTTCTCTTTTGGATAGTCGAGACAATATCTTTAAACCTCTTCTCAGAAATCCTTTCGATGTCAGCTCTTTTTAAGCTTGAAATTTTTGACTTTGGTGTTTTATGCAGCTTGAGAAGGAAGTTAAAAAAGACTTCCAAATATCGTTTTATATTTTTTATTCTCCCTGCACCGAACATAGAGTCTGACAAGATTAGAATGTCAAGTGGATCCTTGGATGTAAAAAACTTTTTGTTTACAAAAGTTTCTTCTAGGACTGTCATATAGATCTTGTGGCCTGTATTGAGGATGGTTTTTTTGAACTTTTTCTTTTTCAAATCTTCTATTTTGAGAATATTTTCTTGTTGCATGGGAGGCTTCCTCTTTAGGGTCGATTTATCTTAAAGAGTCAGTTCATTTAAATCAAGTAAAACTAATCAATACTGAAGTTAATTTTAAACAAACGAAATGACTCAGGATATATCCTTCTTCATAATATTTTCTGCTAAATATCCGAGGAGGAGAATGATCAAGGACGTTTGTAATCAATCGTGAACTCCTTTAGCGGTCTGTGAGAATCATAAGGAGCCCCGCATTGTTTCAATCAGCTAGCTTAAGTTAAAAGGAAGAGGGAGGGTATAAGTGTGGCAAAAATTCTTTTAATAGATGACTCAGACACTTACAGAATAAAATTTAAAACTTATTTGGAAGATAAGGGGCATATCGTTATCGATGGTATTGATGGCGAAGAAGGTCTTGATTTAGCGGAGAAACATGATGGAGTTGACCTCGTCATTAGTGACCTTAGGTTACCTATGATTGATGGTCTTACCATGGTTGAAAAACTCAGAAAGCTTGAAAAGTATAAAACGATACCTGTCGTTATGATCACAACAGAAGCAGGTGCTGAATATAAAAGAAGAGGGAAAGAGCTCTCCGTTAGGGCTTGGATCCAGAAGCCTCTTAACTTTGAAGTTGTCGAAAGTGTTTTAGGTAAAATTATTGTGAAGTAAAAAATAAGGGACAGGGCCATTAGGTATTTTAAAGGAGAATGAGGGGAGATGGATTTTAAGTCGAAAGGACCCTCAATGGACCAACCCTCAAATGAAATCTTTTGGAGTTTTATTGCTCAAATTTTTGTCAAAGAAATTGATTTCCAAGGAATAGAAATACTTTTAGAAAAAAAAGACAAACCCGTCTTTTATATCGGGCAACATGGTGCTGCCCTTGGTTGGCTTGCCTTGGCCTTGGCCAACAGAGTTTTTTGGAGCCACCAACAAATTGAAAGACCTCCTGGAATTATTTTTCATCCTTTGGTCTATCAAATGCCCCTTTTAAAAAACTTGGCCTTTAGGTTTTCTTCTGGCCACAAAATTACCAATTTTTTTCAGCTGATAAAACTGATAGAAAGAGGAAAAATTTTAGAAGTAGGGTCATGCCCTGAAAGTAGTAATTGCAATTTTCTTTACGATGAGCCTGTCGCCCCCTTCAAATTTAAAGAGTGGATTCATTTGGCCATGAAAATAGACAAAGATATAGTTCTTGTCGTTCATTCAGGAACAGAGCAATGGCAAAAAACCTGGAAGTGGCCATTTTCTTTAGGTTCATTGCGTGGAGTCCACATTCCTTTTATGACAAAAAAGATAGAAAGGCTGAGGCTAAAGATGATCCCGTATGAGCCTCCTTTTGCCGGAGCAGAATTTAAGCAATTTACGAAAAAGGAACAAGAGTCCATCGTTGACGAAGAATGCGAAAAAATCAGGGCGATTATGATTAATGAGTGGAAAATTCTTGACGCAGCGTGACTTTTTTGGTAGGGTTTGGGTATCTTCGGCTTAAAATGTGTAAGTATTTAATTTTATGGGCTTTTCAAAAGCAAGAAACACCTTAATTTGACAATGGGAAAACAATTTTGGAAAACGTTTCTAACACCGACCTAGGGTTGAGTTAAGGGTAGCTTCTATGGGTTTTCGTTTCATTTTAGTGATTGCAATGAGCTTTCTGGCCCAGATGGTTTCTCCTAATCTTTTAGCTTCACCCTCACCATGCCCTATTACAAAAAATGATTGTTCTTTTTATTTATGCCAGGATGAATGGAGGGGTTGTTCCAAAGATAATACCAATGAAATGAAGGGAAGTTACTTAGTTGATTTTGGTCATCATTATTGCCAAAAGTTTCTCAATGTAGAAAAAGGTCTTTTTTCTTCAAGTGGTGAAGTATGGCTCTCTGGAGTTCGTCAATGTCTTATGGAACAAGTGGAAAAGCTTCCTCAAAATACTTCCTGTCAATCAATAAAAAGAAAATCTAATATGCATCATTTCAACTGTTATTATGATAAAGGCTTTTGTGACCTTCCTTTTAAAGATAAAAGACAACTAATGACCTTGATCTCGCGAGAGTTAAAAAGATTTGATGTGATGTTGTCGGGCCTTGGTTTAATGTTTGCTTGTAGCGCTCCAAATCCCCCTTCAGTAGCGACAGATTTAACAGGACCGTTTTAAACCTTGTAAAGGTTTTTTGAAAATTCAAATTAATTTTAAGTTAAAAAAAGATCTTTTAAGAAACTAATAAATAAGTATATCATGGTTGATACCGTACATTTATTAATTTCAAAAAGGATTTGAAGTTTTGAGAAAGGGAAATCTTTTAGCTGTATTGGTCTATTCTGTTTTTATTTTTTTCCAAGCCGTACCTTCTTACGCTAACGGAGATTTGATTTCAGAGAGAAAAGTAAAAAGAGTGTTAAGAGAGGCAAAAAAAGGAAAGAGTGAAAAACTTTTTAAAATTCATAAGGCGCTCTTTGATACATTCCTTCCAACTATCAAGTTAAATAGTTCTCGGAAGTTAAGGCTTATCGTTCAAAAAAGAAGAAGATCCCTTTGGAGTACTTTTTCCCAAATGGAATCTATAAGGTTGGCCTTTTTAGTCTTTGGAGACTTAAGGCTTTTAACTTCAAAAAGCATAGTTAAAATCATCTACAAATTTGTCACTAAGGAAGAAGAAACTTTTAATGGAGTGAGGGCCAAGGCCTTAAAAGATTTAAAAAAGTTAATTAAGAGTTTTGAAACGCGAAAAATAGGGCCTTCTGTTTCTGATTTAACGAGGCAGGAAAGAATCAAGCTTTTTGAATTCCTGATACGCTCTCCAATCAACCTTCATAGGCATATGGGTTTTGCGATTAGAAATGCCTACTTAAATTACCTCTATAAAGAGGGGCTTTTAGAGGCCTTAACAGGAATTGTCGATGATACAGATAAGCTAGCAAACCCATTGCTAAAAAAGCCTTTTTTTCAAACCCACCTCACATATAATGCCAGAAGAAAAAAAATAGAAGGTGAGGTAGATGCGATCGTCATTGGAAGTGGGGCAGGTGGTTCAGTTGTCGCTAGTGAGTTTCAAAAGGCTGGTAAAAAAGTTTTAATTATGGAGAAAGGTCCTTTTGTCAATCCGGGTGCACTTAAGACCTATCTTAATTGGCTCTTCTTAGAAGGTCGCATGCCGATGGAAGATAACGATGGCAGTGTTATGTTTTTGAACGCTTCCATCGTTGGAGGTGGGACTATGATTAATAATGGGTTCTCCTTTCCTCCCACCCTCCCTCATGTTCGAAGGACTATAGAGGGGTGGCGGAAGAAGTGGGTCCTTTCACAAAAGAAGGCTCTTAATATCTGGTCGCCAGGCAATATGGAAAGGGCCTATGGATGGCTTGAAAAAAGGTTTTTACCAAGAGTTGTCGATGACAGTGAGGTCAACAATAACAATATTCTCTTACAAAGAGGTCTTAAAAAGCATTTGGGCGTAAAAGGGAAAAAATTTGAACTCTTTCGTTATAGAAAGGGAGAAGGACCGACCAATGTTTTTGATATGAAGTCATCTGTCGAAACTCTTTTATGGGAAGGTTTAAAAGACAGGGAAAATCCAATCACTCTTTTAAGTGACGCGAAGGTCGTACGGGTTTTATTTCGAGGCAAAAAAGGTAATCAAAAAGCTATTGGAGTTGAGTTTGAAATGGTTGCTCCTAGAAGAAGGGAAGGTGTCCTTGTGGATGCTTATAATTTAAAAATACCTAGAGGGAGAAAAATAAGGGTCTATGCAAAAAACATTATTCTTTCAGCTGGTAACCTGGGATCGACCGTTGTGCTTAAAAATTCCGGTCTTAGAAACCCTAATATCGGGAAAGGCTTTACGGCCCACCCCCATATTCCTGTTATGGGAGAATTTGAAAGAGATATTAATGCTTTTGAAGGAGAGGTTGCTTCCATTTATTCCGACGCGTATATGGATGAAAACCTTCCAGAATTAAAGAGGGGCTTTCTTCTTGAGTCTGCTTCAAGCACTGCTGATATTGCAGGCTTTTTAGATGGGTCCCTACCAAAAAGGTCTCTAGATAATATTAAAAAGGCCCGCAAGTTTGGCGGAATGGGGGTCCTCCTTATAGATAGTGTTAACCCAAAAAATAGAATCGAGGTAAAAAGAGGGAAGCCTCAGGTTTTTTACAATTTAAGCGAAAAAGATAAAATGAGAATGGTCTATGGTGTAAGCGAAGCCGCAAAGATTCTTCTTAAGGAAGGGGCCAAAAGAGTTATCATTTTAACTTTTGAGGAGGTTTTGGGAAAACGTTCATGGAGAGAAGGGTTTTCAGTAAAGACCCTTAAAGAAGCCGATGCTTTTAAAACAAAATTAAAACTGATTCCAAATAAAACTCTTCTCATGGCGGCTCATATGTTGGGGGCCAATAAACTAGGGGTAGATCCAGGCACGAGCGTTGTTGGACAAGATCATCAGGTTTGGGGTGTTAAGAATCTTTATGTTGTTGACTCGAGTGTTCTTCCCGCTTCGCCTGGCGCCAATCCGATGACGACTGTTTACGCAATTTCAAAGCTCTTCACAGAAAGCTTTTTAAGAAAACCTTTTTAAAGTTTATTTTTAAGACTGAAAAAAATTAGTACACATTAGCTCTTTTTACTGATTGAAAAGGTCTCCTACATTGTCTAAGCTATAGGCTAATTTTTTCAAAGTGGGCACTTTAAAAAAGAAAGTTCGGGAAGCGTTTTAATGATCTTTCTAATGGGGAAGTGTTTCAAGCTAGTTCAAAAATTATTTTAATAAGAAAAGGAGTGCTTTTTTGAAAGTTAAAAGGCATAGGCCCGAGGTAGGGGTCCAACAATTTTTTGAAAAAGAAAGTTCAACCTATTCATACCTTCTTTATGATCAAAAAACAGGTGACGGTCTTTTGATTGATCCGGTTTTCGAAACTTATGAGAGGGATTTGAAGTGGATTCATGACCTTGGGATAAAATTACTCTATGTATTGGAAACCCATGTACACGCTGATCATAGAACTGGATCCTGGGAAATAAAAAAGGCAACGGGAGCTCAGACTTGCCTCAGTGCAACTTCCGGAGTTAAAAACGCGGACCTCCTTTTGGAAGATGGTCAGTTTTTGGATTTTGGAAATTTCTCTTTAAAGGCCTTCAATACTCCAGGCCATACAAATGGGTGCATGTCTTATTTTGTGGATGGAATGCTTTTCACAGGAGATGCTCTCTTTATTAGAGGATGTGGAAGGACTGATTTTCAGGAGGGAAGCCCCCATACACTTTTTAAGAGTGTTCGGGATATTCTCTTCTCCTACCCCGACGAAACACTCATTTACCCAGGGCACGATTATAAGGGAGTTAGTTTTAGCACCGTCGGTGAAGAAAAGAAGTTGAACCCAAGGTTGAAGCTTGATCACTCTGAAGAGGACTTTGTGAAAATAATGAATGGTCTTAATTTGGCCTATCCCAAAAAAATAGATGTTTCTCTGCCCCATAATTTAGTTTGTGGAAAAGAGGATTAAAACTCTTAGATGCTTTTAGACAAGGGAGTCTACTTATGAGTTATGGCTTTGTGATTGATAATAGAACTTGCATTGGATGTCACGCGTGCTCGACGGCTTGTAAGAGTGAGAACGATGTTCCAGTGGGTATAAATCGAACTTGGGTAAAATATACAGAAGTGGGTCACTACCCAGAGGTCAAAAGAGGATTTCAGGTTACAAGATGCAACCACTGTGAAAATCCTCCTTGTGTTTCTATTTGTCCTACTGAATCCATGTTTAAAAGAGAAAATGGCATTGTCGACTTTGATCCTGAAGTTTGCATCGGGTGTAAAGGTTGTATTCAAGCTTGCCCATATGATGCGATAGACATTGATCCTGTGACAAGCTCCGCTTCGAAATGTAATTTTTGTGCTCACAGAACAGAGGTGGGTCTAGAGCCTGCTTGTGTCGTTGTTTGTCCAACTCATTCCATTATTGCGGGGGATATGAAGGATCAGGAAGCTGAGATTTCCAAGGTCTTAAAAAAGAATCCTGTTAGTGTCAGAAAACCAGAGCAGGGAACATCTCCAAAGCTCTTTTATATAGAAGGTGATGCAGTCTCTTTAACTCCGACGTCCACCACTCTTGGTGGAGACTTTATGTGGTCGGAACGAATCAGTGAACAAAACTCCTGCGGCCCCATGGAAGGCCAAAATGTTATTGCTTCAACTCATATGACTCAAGTTGCCTACAATGCCCAGCATAAAATTCATTGGCATTGGCCGGTGCCAGCTTACTTTGTCACAAAAGGTATTGGAACGGGTCTTTTCATGCTCCTCTCTCTCTTTTTCGGTTTGGGATGGCTTCCTTTTAATAGAGAAGCGGCCTTGGCCATAACCGGGAGCAGCCTCTTTTTTATTTTAGCGACGACAGCTCTTTTAGTTCTTGATTTAGAGCATCCTAAAAGATTCCTTTATATAATCTTTAGGCCTCAATGGAAAAGTTGGTTAACGAGGGGGGCCTTTATCCTCATTGCCTTTTCCACATTAACAGGGCTTTGGTTTACCTTAGAGTTCTTTTATTGGTTTAGGTCTATGCCATCTCCAATTTGGCTGCAGTCATCAAGACCTTGGGTTTACTTTTTTGGTTTCCTTTTAGGATCTGCAAGCTCTGTTTATACAGCGTTCTTATTTGGTCAAGCGGAGGGAAGAGATTTATGGCAATCACCTCTCTTCCCTTTTCACCTCATTATTCATAGTCTTATGAGTGGGAGTGCTTTTATTCTCATGCTGAGTCCTTTCATCCCTCTAGGAACGGCCTTTGCTTTTTCAATGAAAAATATCATGATGGTGACGCTTCTTATAGACCTTCTCCTTATTTGGAGTGAGTTCAGCATGAGCCACGCCAGTGAAATCGCGACAAGGGCGGCCAAGGATATTACCCAGGGCTCTTTTCAGAACCTTTTTTGGGTGGGGGCCATCTTTATAGGTCATTGCCTCCCTCTTCTTCTTGGAGTGGGGCACCTTCCTTACTTTGAATTTATAGGGCCACTGGGTTTGATTATTGGCTTGTTTTGCTATGAGTATGCTTATGTTGTGGCCCCCCAAAAAATACCAAACAGTTGATTATGTTTGAGAGGTTAAGAGTATGAGTTCAAAAATAAAAATGTTGAACGTTTTGCAAGATGATGGACGGATGACAAGTTATCCCCCGGAAGAATTGTGGGACAAGTGGACAGAGTATGAATCCAGGGCCTGGCCTAAGAAGGTAGAAAAAACTTATAAGCTTATTCCTACGGTTTGTTTTAACTGTGAGAGTGCTTGCGGTCTTCTTGCCTACGTTGATACAAAAAACTACGAAATAAGAAAGTTTGAAGGAAACCCTTTGCACCCAGGTTCCAGAGGACGAAACTGCGCTAAAGGACCTGCGACCCATAATCAGGTTTATGACCCTGAACGTATTCTTTACCCCTTAAAGAGGGTGGGTAAGAGGGGCGAAGGCAAGTGGAAGAGGATTTCCTGGGACCAGGCCTTGGATGAAATCGGGACCAAGATGAGAGAGAGCCGCCAAAAGAGGCGGGACGGAATTATGTATCATGTTGGGAGACCGGGTGAAGATCATTATGCAAACCGTTGCATCGTGGCTTGGGGAGTTGATGGTCATAACAGCCACACAAACGTTTGCTCGGCAAACGCCCGCCTTGGTTATTATTTATGGAGTGGCTTTGATAGACCGAGCCCGGATCACGCCCACGCTAAAGTCATTCTTCTTATATCGGCCCACTTAGAAAGTGGGCATTACTTCAACCCCCATGCTCAGAGGATCATGGAGGGAAAAATGAAAGGGGCCAAAATTATAACTTTGGACCCCCGTTTAAGTAATACCGCCAGTAAAAGTGACCTTTGGTTATCGACTTGGCCTGGAAGCGAACCCGTCCTTCTTTTGGCCATCGCCAATTATCTTATTCAAAATGACCTTTATGATAAACCCTTTGTGGAAAAATGGGTTAATTGGCAAGACAGCTTAACCTTCTTTTTGGATAAAGGTGACAAGCTCGCTGATACTGATGACTTGAAGGGGCTTAGGAAAAGTTGGCAAGAGCAAAGGGAAGAGAAGGGAAAAGAAAATTGGGCCTTTGAATTTTCTCATTTTGAAACCTTTTTAAAAATCCTTTATCAGGACTTTACTCTTGAAAGGGCGGCTAAAGAGGCCCAAGTTCC
>PAZA01000031.1 GCA_002715375.1 Halobacteriovoraceae bacterium | reverse complement strand
GGATCATTATTTAAAGCAAATGCCTCTTTATGATCAGGGGCAAGTTGGAATTTGTTACGCTTATTCTGCGATTCAATTATTGGACCATTGGAGAGAAACAAAACAACACACTTTTGGAAAAACATTTGCTGGTAAAAAGTATTCTTACAAGAAAATGGGAGTATCGAGTCCTGTTTATGCGGCCCTTTTGACAAGAATTGTTCAAGAGAAGGGAAATCCACACCAAAACCAAACGAATTTGGATGCTGGAAACATTAACCTTGCTTTAAAAATGATAAAAAAAATGGGGATGTGCCGGGAAGATGTCATTCAAAAGGCGATTGATCAGTATGCTGGTAAAAACTCAATTGACCAGGGTGAGTTTACAGAACTTGTCCACCTCCTTTTTCTTAATTTCCCAACAAACCCAGACCAACTCCGTAAAATGAGTGATAAACAAATCAAGGAAAAATTATTTTATGGAAAGTTTAATTACGTTGGTCGAAAAATTGGAGATGATGGGAATATTGCTAAAATTTTCAGAACAATTGGCGCCAATTTAAGAAATGGAAATTTAACAAACTTTATGCATTATCTTTTTAAAGACTGCCTCGATGAAAAAAATATCTACAAGCTTAGTAAAAATATCCCCGACCCAAAAAATATTATGATTAGAAAGGACAATGTAGAATCAATGAAGAAGCATCTTAGAACTCTTCTAAATAGAAGAGATGCTCAGCCTGTTGGTGTCGGCTATTGTAGTGAGTTTTTAAAGAACAAAAGGTATGTGGGAACTAAGCCTCATGGCCAGCCTAGTTATGCTGGTCAAATGGTGACAAGGGATCCAAAAACTTGTGGTGGGCATGCGAGTATCATCATTGGACAGAAAAAAATTGGTGGTAGGTGCCATTACCTTATTAGAAATACCTGGGGCAAAGACTGCAGCAAGTACGATTGGAAGTGTGAAACAATCGGTAAAGGTGAAGGAATGGGAATTTGGGTTGAAGAAGATGCACTCTTTAAAAATTTAATGAGCATGACTTACCTCTACCCTGGTATTGAAAAACCTATCCAGTGTACGGTTGAAATGAAAGGAATGAAAAAAGATACTTTTAGAATGGAGTATCCGGATACTGTTTCTAATAAAAGACAGGATATAAAAATCTTTCAAAACCGTAATGACCTCATCATTAAGGCCGAAAATAATAAAGTAAAAGTTAGCTTTGGTTCTTTTAATAAAGGTTTCTTTGGTGTCGATGGCGGAAAAGTTAATTTGGATAAAGGTAGCATTGAAAAAATGTCTATTGATTTCCCTCCTCCAAGGACGCGCGCAGGAAATATTGAAAACTTTAAATTAAGGTGTAAAAAACTCTAGACCGGTTCATCGAAGTTATTTGAAGAAGGGAAGACCTTTTTCAAATAACTTCATTTCTAAAAATTCAGGCGGGAAACTCTTTTCTAAGCCCTTCAATTTGATATTTGATCATTTTTATGAAGCTTTCTTTTCTTGCTTTTTTTCCTAGAATGGGGTGGTCATCTAGGTTGTGCCTGTCTTTGTCCATTATATTTGAGTATTGGAGGGCACTGTCAAAAGTTAAAAAGCTGGCGAAAGTATGAATACATTTTTGAATTTCTGTTTCAGGGACATGAGGACCCAGTTCTTTAATAAATACTTTTCTATAAGTCTTAGTGCCTGGAGGAGTTGGGTATTCCGAGTCATAAATAGAGACGAAGTTTCTATCAACATTTAAGTTTGAACTGAGCGTATGCTTAACAGCAAAAGCCAAAAGGTCGCTAATTTCGTGGGCGTAATCAAAAAGCCTTTCAAAAAAAACAACAAATGACCACTTTTCTTTTTCTAGTTCTTCTAGATAAATATTTTCAATTTTATCTGAGGAAGTATTCCAGACAGTCTTCATGACTTCGCCAAGAAGATTTTCCTTGTTTGAAAAATAATAATTAATAGAGGCGATATTTATGCCAAGTTCCTTTGATACTTCGCGCACCGAAAAATCTTCGAGGCTCCTGGACTTAACGAATTCGAGGCTTTTATTAATGATTCTTGCTTTTGTGTGCTCTCTTTTATGTGAGCCTTCCATTCTTTGACCTCATTTAAAAAATATAAAAAGTGACATTCATACTAGATAATAAATCTCTCTTCGTTAAGATAAATCATCAGGGTTCCCAATAATTTTTTATTACACTATGGGGTGTCTATATTGGTTTCATCAGGTGATAAACAGATAATGCGTAAAGTACTATAATCATTGTTGCCATAAGGTCACTGATAACAGACAAGAGCTTTGAGTCATCGTATTTGTTCCCAAGAACCTTTAACATAAAAAATTTTTTTAAAGAAATAGCGCAAAAAATAGCGCCAATAAGGGCCAAAATACCGAGAGTTAAAAGACTTGCACCCCTTTTCCAGCTGATTTTCTTTTTTGTAAACTTAGTTTTAGCATTCGAGAGTTGAGGACCTTGGTCTTTTTGCAAAGCAATGTCAGCTTCTTCCTGGACGCTTTTGTTTTTAAGAGGCCCCTTCTTTTCTTTGAAAGCGTCATTATAGTCTTTAAGTATTTGGGCTTCTTCTTCTGTAAGTTTTTGATTCTTATTTGCTTTTTGGCGAAGTCTTAAAATTTTTGAGTCCGGAATCATATGGGTTGATGACTCTGTTTTTTTTTCCCCTTGCTTGCAGTTGAAAAACACCATTGATTTTGACGGTCTCACCTAAGAGGATGTTATTTTTGTCCAATGACTTATTCCAAAGGAGAGAGAAATCCTTCCGTTTGAGGTTAAATGAGTAGCGGGCAAAAAAACTTTCTTTTTTCCATGGATCTTTTATGGGGCCTAAAATAGTTGTTGTAAGAGAAAGCTTTTGTAATTTTCCCCTTAATTTTAGAAAACCTGTTACTAGGAATATATTGTCTTTGACCCACTTGGTATTTGTTGATTTAAATGTAATATGGGGAAACTTTGAAGCAAAGAGAAAGTCACTTTTTTTCAGATGAGAGTCTCTCATTTTATTGCCTGTATAAACAGAGTTGGCCTTTAATTCCACGAAAATGTTTTTTAGAACCTTGTCTTTTGGATTGTAGTCAAGATGACCTTCAAATTGGGTGAAGCGACCTTTTACTTTTGAAATAAGGAGGTAATCAATCTCAAAAAACACTTCAGAATGATCTTTGTTTATAAGGAGCTCTCTATCAGCGTCTGTTTTTTTAGGTGTCTGTGATATTGAGTCCAAACAAAAGAGAAGGGTCGTGGATATTAATAAGAAAAATAAGTTTTTGGCTTTAAGGTTCACGCTGGTTCTATTCCTTTGGCTGATTTGTAATCTTAGGTGCATCTTTATTATGTACAAGAGTACCAACAAGATCTCCCAACCAAAAGAGGTTTTCGATAATTATAGATTTGAATTGACCACTTTTCCCTGTTTTTAAAATAAAACTTTTTTTTCCATAATGCTTTTTAGTTTTTTTGTTGAATTCGTAGAGGTCAACTTTAAATGTGTTTTTCTTTTCCTCTTTATCGGACCTGTAAATAGACATTTTATTTTTGTCCTCACCTAATGTTAACGTTTCAAAGGTTAAAGGCTCGTCTGTTATTGATTTCTGGTAAAGCTTGAGGCTTAAGTCAAAAAAAGAAGCAATGACATCTCTTTGAACGTAAAAATCAAGCCATTTTGGTTTCTTGGTTATTTTTTCTTTGTTTCCTTTAACCTCCCACTCAGAGAGTTGGATTTTCTTTTGGGTATGATGAAAAGAATGAAGTGATTTTAATGTAAGGTCTTCTTTTTTTCTTTTTCTTATAAAAGACTCTGTTAAAAGTTGATTGTTTTCTATTTTTCCCTTAGCTTCAAAATATTCTTCTTTATAACCGCTTAAAAAGCCTGCAAGGCCTGAAGGAGTAACTTTCAAAATGGCCTTAAAGTGTTCTTTCTCTTTGAAGAAGCTTAATGTGGCCTGCCCAAGGTTTAAAAAACCACCAAAAACAATGTCGTATAAATAAACTCTTTCTAGTTTCTTTGGAACCTTTTGGGGTTTGGTACTTTCACTAGAAAGAAGGGGTGGGGTTAATAGGAAGGCCAAAGAAAAGAAGAGTATTATTTTAGTTGTATTGAAAGATTTGCGGTGATTTAAATTCATAATTATTTTCCAAAATATATTTAAGGTTATGGATTTTCTTTAGAAAAAAGGTTCATAAGAACAACCCCAGCGACGACCAAGGCCATCCCAGCAATTTCCCAAAAGCTAAGGCTTTGTTTGTAAATAAAATAGGCGCCTATGGCCACCAGAACGGTTCCAAGGCCAGACCAGATAGCGTAAGAAATGCCTATGGGAATAGTTTTAAGAGATAAAGTGAGGAAATAAAAAGAGCTTATATAGCCAACAGTTAAAATAAGAGTTGGAACTATTTTGGTGAATTGATTTGAAGCTTTTAAGTTTAATGTTGCGATCACTTCGAAGACAATAGCGAGAAACAAGAAGACATAGGACATTTAATTTTTATCCTTTTTTTCTTTTAAATTCTCTTTAACTTTAATGGAAGGTTTTTCAAAAGGGAAACCCTTCAATTTTGTCACTCTTGAAGTGGTCCGTTTTTATTATATAGGGACTTCAATGCTCAAGTAAAAATATGAGGTAAGGAAATTACGAGGGCAGGAGGTTTTGCACAATAGGGTGGTCCTTTAAATCTGAAAGATGTTTTGAGGGGGAGGCCATTTCAAAATCTTTAAAGTCAAAGCCAGGTGAAACTGTGCAGCCGACAAGGCAAAAGCCAGAGTTTCTCTCTAAATAACCGCCAAACCAAGAACCTTTTTTCACAGTATATTGAGGAACCTCATTATTCAAAAGGTTTGGTCCAAGAACTGTTTTGGAGAGTTTATGATCTTTATCAAGTTTTGAGTCGTCTAGAGGGGTTATTTCTATAAGAGTAAGGGGGTCTCCCAAGTAAAAGTGCCACATTTCATCTGATTTTATTCTGTGAAGAAGAGATTTTTGATTTCCAGAGAGGAGGTAATAGATACCCGTCTTTAGAAAGCGCTTTTGGTTTTGACCTCGGTCGATATAAGGGGTGCCTATTTCTTCTTCAGATTGGTAAGTTCTTTTGTACCAACCTCCCTCTGGGTGAGGGGACAAGTTTAACTTTTTTATGATTTCATCGGCTGTCAGGGTTTTTGTAGTGCTTATTGTTGAACTCCATTGTGCGAACAAATTATGGACAAAAAATGAAAATTATTGTATTCCTAAAGTTTGGTTTAAGTCAAAAAGTGAGGTATTTATCAAAGGTCAAATTCATAATAAAGGCGAGCTTACTTCTCTTGAGCTTAATATAGAATCCCATGTTGTTAAGAAGATTGAAGAAATGGCCAGTAATACTGACTATAGTGTAGATGAAATCGCAGTCATTGCCCTTAAGAGGTTTATTTCAAGCCACTGTGACTTTCTTAATAAGGCCCCTTCTATATCTATTGATAGTTAAGGTAAGAAGCCTCTAAGTCCTTGAAATTTATAGAGTGACCCTTTTCCAGTCATCACCATTAATGAGTTGTGGACACTTTTATTGTATTGAAAAGTTGCCACACTTTTGTTTTTTTCTCTTGAAAGACTGTTTTCTATTGTTTAAATCATTCTCCTTAAAATGTTTATCTTACAGGTTAATGATTTGAAGAATCTTATTTTACTACTTGCTCTAACGATATTTTTCAACCTTGCTTTTGGGGACTTGGGCTCTTGGTCTAACGATTTGACACTTCTTTTTTCAAAATAGGTTTTTTGGCCAATGAGAAGGGGAGATGATATTTTTCCCTCCTATGAATCAAGCTAATCATCTTCATTTACTCAATTCCATCTTTGGACATAAGAGCTTTCGGGGTCTGCAAGAGAGGATTGTTCTTCATTTACATAAAGGCGAAGATTGTCTTGTCTTAATGCCAACAAGTGCTGGAAAGAGCCTTTGTTATCAAATACCTGCTCTCATGAGGGATGGAGTAGGTATCATTATTTCACCTCTTATAGCCCTTATGAAAGATCAGGTGGATAACCTTAATGAAATGGGGATTAAGGCCAGGGCCCTCAATTCTTCACTGCCTTTTAATGAGGTTTTGGAGGTTCAGAGAGAGCTGAGGGAAGGAAAACTAGATCTTCTCTATGTTGCTCCTGAAAAGTTGGCAAATTCATCTTTTTTCTCTTTGTTAAAAACTCTCAACATCGCTCTTTTTGCGATAGATGAGGCCCATTGTATTTCTGAGTGGGGGCATGATTTTAGACCTTCCTATCTTCAATTAGGAGTTCTTAAGGACGAGTTTCCAGAGGTTCCTATGATTGCTCTAACGGCAACTGCCGATAAGCAAACGAGGAAGGAAATTTTAGATAAGTTAAAAATACCTGAAAAGAATTTGTTTTTATCGAGTTTTGATAGACCGAATATAAGCTATGAAATAGTCGAGAAGAAAAGGCCTAAAGAACAACTCCTATCCTTTTTGAGGGAAAATAAAGGAGAGTCAGGCATCATCTATTGCATGTCTCGGAAAAAAGTAGAAGATCTTGCTTTATGGCTGTCAGAGAAAGGACTAAAGGCATTGCCTTATCATGCAGGTTTGGATGAAGGGTTAAGGGCAAGAAACCAAAATACCTTTATAAAAGAAGAAGAGGTTATTATGGTTGCTACTGTGGCCTTTGGAATGGGAATTGATAAGCCAAATGTTCGCTTTGTTGCCCATATGGACTTACCTAAAAGTTTAGAGGCTTACTACCAGGAAACGGGTAGGGCGGGGAGGGATGGTCTTCCTTCAAAGGCCTGGATGACTTATGGTTTGGATAGCGTTGTTTATCTTAAGAAATTAATGGAGAATTCAGACGCTGATCACGGTCGAAAGTTGGTTGAGAAAAAAAAATGTGATCAGCTTATTTCTTATTGTGAGAGCTTTCAATGTAGAAGGCAAAGGCTTTTAGAGTATTTTGATGAACCTTTTAAAGGGCCTTGTAAAAATTGTGATAATTGTTGGACAACACAGGAGTCCGTGGATGCGACTCTCTGGTCAAAAATGGCATTGAGTGCAGTCTTTCGTACGGGAGAGTCTTTTGGAGTCCATCACCTTGTTTCATTATTGCGAGGTGAAACCAATGAAAAAGTGAGGCAGTTCAATCACCAAAATTTATCAGTGTTTGGTATTGGGAAAATGAATAGTTCTCATGTTTGGAAATCTCTTTTTCGTAAATTGATAGCTGAAAACTATTTATCAGTCGATAGCGAAGGGTTTGGAGCGCTTTCAATTTCACCAAAAGGGGCCCTGATTCTTAAAGAAAATGAAAAAGTATTTTTAAAGATTAAAGATGCCTCTAAAAAAGGACAAACAGCTATCGGGAGCGATCCTCATAAAAAAGAGGTTGATTTTAAGGATGACTTTCAGAAAAAACTCTTTGATGATTTAAGGGCCTTTCGTCTCAAACTTTCTAAGGAAAGAGGTGTTGCTCCTTATCATATTTTTATTGATAAGACGTTGATGGAGATGGCAGATAAAAAGCCTCAATCGATGAAGGATTTGAGAAATCTTCATGGTGTAGGGAACTTTAAATTAAGGCGTTATGGAAAGCTTTTCGTCGACTTTCTTTCAGACTCGGCAAGGCTTCAGTAACACCCAAAAAATGACTAGAGTTTTTTATTTTATAAGGGTTTAAAAAAAGTATGGGACTAATTAGTAAGGAATTAAGGGAAGGAGTGAAAGAATGAGTTGGTTCAAAAAATTTTTTAGTGTTTTAAAGGCTTCAATTTTATTTTTTATTATTTTCACACCCCTTCTTCTCATTAATGTTTTTCAAGTATTGTCCTTTTTACTTTTATACCCTTTCTCAAAGAAGCTTTTTAGGGGGGTTAATGTCGCTATGGCAGCTCTATGGTGGGGTGGATGTGAGTGGGCCGTAAGAAATATTGGAGGGATTCAAATTATCCAGACAGGAGACAACTTACCGACTGAAGAAAATGTCATTTTAATTTCCAATCATCAAGGGTGGGGGGACATTCCAATCCTCTTTAAGTTGGCGAAAGAGGCAAAAAGAATAGGAAATATGAAGTGGTTCGTGAAAGATGGCCTAAAGTATCTTCCTGCTATCGGTTGGGGCATGTCTTTTTTAGACTGCCTTTTTGTTAAAAGGAATTGGCAAAAGGACAAAGAGAAAATTGAGGCCACTTTCAAAAAGTTTTTTGACCATGATATTCCAATTTGGCTTATGTTGTTCCCTGAAGGAACGAGGTTCCGAAAGGATAAACTAGAGCGGACTCAAAAAATAGCTGCAAAGAATAACCTACCTCCCCTTCATCATGTATTAATGCCAAGGGTTAAGGGCTTTTCTGCATCGGTTCAGGGTTTAAGAGGTCATTGCGGTGCTGTGTATGATGTTACGATCCTCTACGAAGGGGAAGCCCCTTCTTTCGTTGACCTTTTCTTGGGCAAAGTCAAACGGGTGAACCTTCATGTTGAAAGGTTTCCCTTAGATAAATTAGGGAAGAAGGAAGAGGATATTCAAAGTTGGATTGTTGACCGCTTTTATTTGAAAAATCAAATGCTTTCCGAAAGCAGGGATGAGTCTCTTGGATATTAAGCTATACGAAGAGCTATTGATAAAGAAAAGAAGTGAGACAGAGTCTTTTTTAGAAGGTCTTAAGGAGTCTTCCAAACCAGTCGATTTAAATGATCCGATTGGAAGGCTCTCCAGGATGGATGCGATTCAGCAACAACAGATGTCCTTAGAGTCTAAGAACCGTGCCTTACTAACACTCAAGCAGATCGAAGCCGCTTTGGATAGAATCAAAGATGATTGTTATGGTCTTTGCCTTAAGTGTGAAGAGGAAATACCAGAAAAGAGGCTCAAGGCCAGGCCAGAGTCACCCTTTTGTTCTGGGTGTCAGCCTTAGTTTAATCAATTTCTGTCTTTGAAACGTTGTATTATAATTCCAGATTTGCCTTTTTTGACTTCGGCCTTTCCGCAAATTTCTGAGATCAGGCAATCATTTGGATCCATTTTCTCATCATGAGCTTTGGGGACCATAGGAACGAGGATGTAGGTCTTACCGTCATAAAACCAAGAAAAGGGAGATGTCTCGACAATCTCGTCTATGTTAATGTTCTCAGCACTTTCTTTTATATGCCTATAGACGAGCTCTTTTCGGTTAAGAAGGGCCACGGATTACCCCTGAGTTTTAATGTTAAAGTGTATGTACAGACTTTATTATAAATATTTAATACCTTATGGCTAATCATTTTAGAGGATAGACTTTTTGACTCGGATAAAATTTTCAAAATAGTTCATATTTTTCTTAAGGAAAATTTTGTAAACGTTTTCCTTTTTTAAACGGAGAATATGGAAAGTATAGATGGCCTCTAGTTTGTTCCCTGATTTTAAGTGTTTTTCAAGGTCTTTAGGTGAGTTCACTGTGTTTAAAGTAAGCTTCGCAAATTTTTTCGTTAACCTCAATTGAATAGGGTGCTCTGAAGCGTTCTTGAAAAAGAAAGTTTTGAGCAGTTTATAGTATTGGGGTTCATTTTGATTATTCTTAGCTTTATTTGCCAGGTAGAGTGCCCAAAGAGGGTCTTCTTTTTTGTTTAAAAAGTCTAAAAGTGAAATACTTTTAATTTTTTCCTCTAGCTTCAAAGAGCTTATTTGGGATGTTTCTTCAAGGTAACTTTTAAGCTTTTTAAACGTTCTAAACTTTAAGTCACCTCTTAATATTTCATTTAAGTGGGGAAGAGTTTTATCCAGGTAGAAACTTCTTTGAAATAAAACTTCTGAAGCTAAATTTTCGCTCCCTAGGGAGCCTCTTTTTATTCTATTGTTTGAGTATATTTTTAAAGAGGTGAAGATGGTTACAAAAATGAAAAGGATAGCGAGGTAATACTTCTTTTTTTTAATAAAGGAAAACTTCAATTTTTTAAAGTATGAGTGGAAAAAATTAAAAGTTAAATAGGTGAAACCAAGAGTATAAATAATGATGGGAGAGTTCCAGTAGTTTTTTAAAAGCTTTATTCCCGGTAAAGCAAAAATAAAAATAAAAACGAAGTAGCGGTACTTTTTTAAGTAAAAAATTAAATCTTTCCACTTTAGTTTTAAAAAGCCAGGTTGGGCCAGAATCAGTTTTGGAGAAGGTGAAAACAGCGTAACAATAATAAAAATAATAAAAAGGACAATCCCGAAAAAGAATCGGCTGTCCATTATTTGATCTAAGGCTTGATTGAAAAAATAGTCTTCTTGAAACGTTGCCTTCTTTTTTTCAACTGATAGGGGTAAGTCAAAAAAGAAGAGATTGAGAGAAAAATAAATTCCACTTAAAAAAAGCTTAAAAAATTGAAAAAAAATGTTGAATAGGAAGATTTCTATTTTTTTAAAAGGGCTAACAAGAACCCATTTAAGGCATTCTTCTAAAGGATAGCTAAAAAGAAACAAAATGATATTAAGAGAAAAAAAGTACGTGAGTGAGACTTCATTTTTGTCAATTTTAGGATTTACGTAGGCGGTTAAAAAAACAAGAAACCAGGCACAAATATTAACATAAAGAGCGTCTTTAAAGTATTTTCTAGAGTAAATTTTAAAAAGCTCAAACATTTATGGCTCCAACTCTCGTTTCCCTTTTGAAAAAAAGAGGAATAATTCTTCAAAGGATGGAGGGCCTATTTTGAAAGACGAGTTATTTTTGATCGAAGAAGTTAAGCTTTCGTTAAGTCCAATATAATAAAATTGATCTTCCCTTTCTTCAATAAGCTCAATTCCATAGGCTTTTTCAATCTTTTTGTCCGTTTTAATCCTAATGTATTTTCTTTTAAGATCATTAACAGGAACATTAAATTTAATATGACCATTTTCAATAAAACAGAGGTCTGTTGCGTACGGAGCAACTTCAGAGAGAATATTAGTCGCTAAAATAACGGTGCTGCCGGCCTTTACCAGGTTATAAAAAATTTTCATAAAGTCTTTTTGGGCATGAATATCAAGAACACTTGTCACCTCATCAATTAAGATGAGTTTTGGTCCTGTTGAGAGGTAACTGGCCAAAAGTATTTGCATTTTTTGACCTCTAGAGTAGTCATTAAAGCGCTTTTCTAGGTTGATGCCTCTTTGTTTTACGATGGAATCAAAAACTTCCTGACTCCACAATGGGTAGAGCTTTTTAAAACTTCTAATAAACTTTTTTATGGTGAGAGGGGAAGAAAATGAGAGGTTTTCAGTTATAAAGATCAATTTTGACTTTTGGATAATTGAATCGTTTGAAAGCTTCTCTCCAAGAAATTGTATATTTCCTTGGTCTGGAATCTCAAGTCCTGCTATGTTTTTTAAGAAGGTTGATTTACCAGCACCGTTTTCTCCAATCAAGGCACAAAATCTTCCCTTGTCCAGGCTTAGCGAGCAATTGTGGAGTATTTTTTGTGATAGGTAGCTAAAAGAAAGGTTTTGAACATCAATACATTTTTCCATGACTGATATATCGGTATTTATGATTCATAAATAAATCCTGAGAGGAGCCTCAATAAAATTTATTTTTTAAAATTTTCCTATTTTTATGATCTAACTTTTTGGTAAATTTGAACGAAGTTTAATGCCTTCGTTTGAGAGGAAATTTTCCCCCTTATTATGAAGGGCTAGACGGGGTTTGATGTTTAGAATATGGTCATTTGCATGAATCCTTTTTCTGACTTATTTGATTTAAAAACTTTGACCTTTTCTTCTTTTGAGGTGAAGAGTCGTGTAAAGAGCAGCGGGCTTTTGGTATCGAACTATTTGAAGTCAGTGCCTTCTCATTTTATGCCTAAGACCTTTTCTCATTTTTCTGATCAACGAAGGCTTGAGTTTGTTTTAGGTCGTTTGTGTGCAATAGAAGCCTTAGGCAAAATGTGTAATAAGGGTGAAATTAAGCCCTTTGACGGCGAGATGGCCATCGGTATGAACGATGATAGATCACCCTCATGGCCTAAGGGGATCGTTGGTTCGATTACCCACAGCCCAGCAGGAGTTATAGCATGTACAGCTAAAAGCCAGGAATATCTTAGCTTAGGACTGGACTTGGAGTGCCTTAATAGAAAAGACTCATTAATTAAAATAAAGAGGAGAGTCTTTACAGGGGCAGATCATAACCTCCAAAAAGAATTGCCAAAAGACTTTGAAGAAACGCAGCTTGTGGGCCTTGTTTTTTCGGCAAAAGAGTCTCTTTTTAAGTGTTTATACCCTTTATCCAAAACTTATTTTTACTTTGAAGATGCTGAGATGGTGAAGCTTTCCTATAAAAGGAAAAGTTTTACTCTTCGTCTAAGACGGAACCTTGGGGACACATTTAAGGAGGGAGACCTTTTTGAAGGTTATTTTAGTCACTTTATTAAAGATCATATCTTAACCCTCATTCCATTAAGGCCTAGGGCCTCCTAAATGATATATTGTAAGGCATAAGAATCTTAAGAATCTTCAGAACCTTCAGAGTCAAAGGACTTTTGCTCTCTAGCACCCTCGATGGCCACAGAAGAAACAAAATCAGCGATCTCTTCTTCTTCCATATGGTAAGAAAGTGTCATCCCAATTGTGCTAATTAAGCTATGCATGAAGTCAGTTTCATCGATGTTTTTAAAACGTTGGCTTGTTTGAACTTCTTCCATTTTTTTGAGGATAAAGTCTGTGACTTCATCTGATAGGTTGTCGTATTGCTCTTGTGCCTGCTTATCTTGATCCATTGCGTTTCCTTTGTTGATCGTAGAGCGAGAAAAAGACCATAGAGCTTGTTTTTTAGCAAGGAATTTTAACTCCATTGGTAAATATTTTAAAAACTTTCAAAAGAAATCTCAGGATTGGCCAAAATACCCCGATACGGAGGGGGGTTGTTTTTAGAGGAGTACTAAAAAATGAGGCATTTACAGATATTTTTCTTAGTATTTTTGTTCACTTTTTACTCATCAGGTGTTTCGGCCAAAAAGTGTCCTGAATTGAATTTCAGATTATGCCCCAAAAAAGCTATTTGCAAAAGACCATTGAAGCTAGAAGGTAAGAAGCTCGAGCAACTAATGAATGAACTTAAAAAAACACAACTTGACCTTCCCTGGTCAGTTAAATCTGCTAGCGATTTTACTATAGAAACAAAGACCTTTGAGAGCATGAGGAAGCTAGATAAGCTTTTTAAAAAGGCCATGAAAAACATAAATAAAGAGATGAAAAAATACAGTGTCACGAAAAAGGTATCCAAAAAGTTTACTGAAGCCTCTTTTAAAATGTCAGAAAAATTGGCCTTCGATTCATGGTCTGGTAGTAAAAATTCCAAAAAGGTTATGAAAGAAATAAAGGGTGTCAAAAAAATAAGGGTGCGTTTAAGTTATAGGAAATCTAAAGGTAAAAAAGGAACGACTAAGTTTTACCTTTACCATTTAAAGAAAAAGAGTCCGAAGCCACGGCCTGTTTTAATTATTATGCCCCCTGTTTATGGCATTTCTCCTTTTGATATTGGAATGGCCATCGAGTATGCCTCTTTTGGCTTTCAAGTCGCCGTTTTGGAGTTAGGGGGTGTTAAATTCGTCAGTCCTTTTAACGAAATCAGTAAGCTTAAAGAATCTATGGCAGGAGTCATTGGTGATACTCATAGAGCGATTCAGTATTTGAAAAAACACAGAGATATTGACAGGGATAATATAGGCATTTTTGGTTTCAGCTTGGGAGGACTCCTTTCATCAATGGTCTATGTTTTGAATGACGAAATAAAGGCTTTAGCTTCTGCCATGGGAGGGGCAAACTTTCCTGAGCTCTTCACGAACTCGGAGCAAGCCATGGCCAAATTGTATCGGTCTTTCAGAATGGACAAAGAGAATTTGAGAACAAGGATGGAGTACTTTAAGGCGCTAGAAAGGGCACTACCTTATGAGCCTATTAGTTTGGCCCATCGAAGGAAAGAAAGCCATGTCTATTTTGTCGCTTCATTTGGAGACACTCTGGTTCCAAGCAAAAATCAGTGGGATTTAACCCAAGCCTTTGATGCAAGTTGCGAGAAAGGTAATGTCAGGTGGGAAAAGGATCAACATTTAATTGCAATTGTTAAGGATTTGTTAAAGAGAGATCAGTTAAGAACTTTTTTTATAAATAAGTTAATGAAATAAAAGAGAAATAGAACTTTATTTATTAGAAAAACAACACTTTTATTCAGTAAAAATACCCTCTTAAATGGTTTTTAAATAAAAAGTCAAGGTCTTGCCAAAGTTAAAAGGACTTCTCATAATTTTTCCAACTTAAACTTGGAGAAATCAATGAAGATAAAATCCTTAAGTAAATACTTTGTTCTTTTTATAACTTTCACCTCTTTGCTCTCTTCGATAGGGCTTTCAGCAAAAGAAGTGAGCATCCTGGAAATTATTAGTGAGCCTGAGGGAAATAAGAAACATTTCTTAACACTCTCTTTAGACGAGGAAGGAGACATCCTCAAGATTGCGAGAAAGAGTAATGAGTCAATTCAGACTTTTTCAATTAATGATTTAAATGAAGGTGGTGTTGTCTTATATAGGACTGAAGGCCGTGATGTATTCAAATTAAGCTCTAACTCAATGGATAGGGTAATGGGCGGGGATGTGCTTTTAACTTACTTAATTGATGGAATAAGTAACCGTTATAGAGACCTGGAGATTTACCTTAAAAGAAATGGAGGTCGATGGTTTTTAGAGACAGGCAAAGGAAAAAAGGTCAAAAAACTAATTTTAAAGAGTAAAAAGTTTTTTGGAAAAGTCATTGGAATTAAAGAAATTATAATCAAATAGTCTTTTTAAGTCTTTGAATTAAAGATAAGAATAAAGGGGACCTTAGTCCTCTTTATTCTTATCTTTTTTATAGGAATGTAAAAATTTGTTAAATGTTTCTGTTAACTCTATAAAGAAGTCACCTCTTCTAAAATGAACTTCTTTTATTTTTTTGTCTTTAATCATTGTTTTTAAATCTTCGGTCATTCTATAAACAGGACCCGCAATCTTGTGAGAGAGAAGAATCCCAAAGATGATGAGAATGAGGGAGGATAATAAAGAGGTGGTAAGAAAAATATTGGTGAATTGATTTTTCTGGTGTCCTATAAATTTAAAGAACTGACTATTTTTTGGAAGACCAAGTTGTTTACCTAAAGTTAAAAACTCTTCAAAAGAAATATTCATTGAATAAAAGTAAATGAGGTTAACAATGAGGCTAATACCAATAAAGATTCCTACAATGGACAATTGAAAGGCCGGGTTTATAAGGTAGTTCTTACGATCATCTTTTTTTGTTACTACTTTCACGTTTTCACTCCAATGGTCTATAAGCAAGTCCCTTTACTTTTCGGGTGTAAAAACTATAAATTTACTGAAAAAAAGAAAGTTGAGAGGAAAGGTCTCTTAAACAGGGTGGTAATTTAATTACCCTTTAGGATTCGTTTGGGTCGGGGCAAAATATATTTATCTTTTTAAAATTAATGGATCGTGGAGTAAGGTCTGTGATCTTACTTAATGAACTACTTTCCATATTTACAGTTTAGGAGCTTTTATGGACTTTTCTTTACTAAGAAAGTTTTCTTTAACATTTCTTTTTACTTTTCTGTGGGTTTTCGGGCAAAACCAAGCTTTTTCAAAGAATAAGTGTCAAATCGTTTATGATGCTGGGAGTAGTGGGACGAGACTCTATATATATGAAAAAAAGAACAACTCTTGGATAGAGCATGAGGGACCCAAAGGCTCTGCTTTGGCCGACCCAGTTAGGGAAATAAGAGGGGCAAAATGGAGTCAAAGAAAAGAACTCATCAATGAGGTTATAAGCCTTCTTGATACTATTTTACAAGATGGTCCCAAATACGCTAGTGGTGGCCTTGCTTGGAAAGCTTTTAATTGGAGGAAAGCCTGTGATGTAAAAATAGCAAGTATTTTCGCCACAGCTGGAATGAGAATCGCGGAACATTTAAATAGAGAAAGAAGTAAGATTTTATGGAGAGACCTGAAGTATGCCCTTCAGAAAAAGTTGGGGTCTAAAGTTAAAGTTTTGACACGAACCCTTCCCGGTTATGAAGAAGGTCTTTTTGCATGGCTTTCAGTTAGAGAAAAAAAAGGAAGTGACCGATTTGGGATTGTAGAAATGGGAGGGGCTTCTTCTCAAATAACTTTTCCTTGCCCCTCATGTGTTGATAGTAAGAGTATATTAATCGGTGGAAAAAATTTAAAGATTTTTAGCTATTCATTTTTAGGTTTAGGTGGAGATGAAGCCTCAAAGGTTTTTGGGTTGGCATCTGCTTGTAAATATGGTGCAGGTGTTGGCTCTTCTTCCTGGAGTAGTAAAAAATGTGCAGATAGCATGAAGGTAAGCAGTTCTAGTGGGATCTACGATCCTTATAATTTTAAAAACGGGAAAAGAGGAATTTATAAAAGGCTTCCTTTTCAAAAGGCCAAAAATATTGAATGGGTTTTTACCGGTGCTTTCAAGTTTGTTAATGAAAAAACGATTGATAAGTGTTGTAAGAGAAAAGGAAAGTGCTTCCAAAAAGAAACTTCTTGTTTTAGGGCCGTCTATTACAAAAGATATATAGAAGCTTTAGGCTTAGACTATAAAAGTGGAAGGGCAGGAGCAAGTTGGACATTAGGGGCCGTCATTTGTAATGAGAATAATTGCCTGAAAAGGTTTGGTAGGAAACAGTGTCTTTGGTCTAGCAAAGGTTGCCTTTAATTTCTAATTTTTTAATTTAAGGTCATGGCCTTTTTTTCAGGTTTGAAAGAAAGGTTTTGGCCGCCTCTTTGGTACTTTTTCCCTTTTCATCAACCAGAAAATTTAGGTCTTGCATTGTCTCAAGGCTTATTGATTGGTTGAGCCTTTTAAGTTCTTTTAAAAGCATTGGTCTTTTCGTAAAAGCTCTTTTTGAAAGGAGGAGCATCGTATGATAGGGGGGAATGGCCTTTTTATCGTCCTCTAGGATAAGAAGGTCATACTTTTTTATCCTTCCATCGCTTGTATAGGCCGTAATAACGTCAACTTGATTCTCATGAACTGATTCGTACATAAGAGTTGGGTCCATGACAATTTTTTTTTGGAAATCAATATTGTAAAGGTTTCTTATATTTTTCCATTCCAGGCGGTCTAAAAAGACATAATCGGTCCCGAGTTTGAGGTCTCCAGAGAAATTTTTTAGATCATCAATCGACTTAATGCCTAGTTTTGAGGCCTTTTTTTTGGTCATGGCAAAAGCGTATTTATTTTCAAAACCAAGGCGGGCGGCGACTTTAAGGTTGTGCTTATTTTCTACATACTTTGTAACTTTTGAAAGGAGAGCTTTTGATGATGGAGGAAGACCTTTTTCTTTCATGACTGTAGACCAGATGGTACCTGAATAGGTCACATAGATATCAATTTGATCATTTCTTAAGGCATCAAAAAGGAGGTTGGAGCCAAGGGATTTTCTAATATCCACCTTATAAGGTGTTTCCTCTTCTATGATTATTTTTAGAATGTCACCGAGGATATACTGTTCAGTAAAGGCCTTTGTTCCAATTATAATTTTGTTTTCATCCTTAAAAAAAATATCTTTTGCGCCCTTATAAAAAATGAAACTGTAAAGAAGGAGAAAGAAAAAGAGGATTCCTTTAAGTGTTTTCCAATTCCTTTTTTGCCAGGACTTTTCTAAAAGTCCCATAAGGCCATCAAAGAAGATGGCCAAAAGAGCGGCGGCGATACAGCCTGCGAAAACAAGAGGGTAATTTTTCGTTTGAAGCCCTGAAAAAATGATGTTTCCAAGGCTTGGGGCCCCAACAGGAGTGGCCAGAGTCGCAAGGCCTATAACCCATATTGTGGCCGTTCTAACTCCCGCAAACATGACGGGCATGGCCATAATAAGTTCTACTTTAAAAAGCTTCTGTTTCGGTGTCATCCCAACAGCATCAGCGGCTTCAATAAGGTCTTCATCAATGCCAGCTATCCCAGTGACGGTATTTCTAAGAATGGGGAGAAGGGAGTAAAGAATAAGAGCAAGGAGTGCTGGGAGAGTGCCAATACTAGAGAATTTGTAATTAAAGTTTGCTTCGGACCAGTCAGAAAGAGTCCCTAGTATAGGAACCATAATGGCCAAAAGGGCCAGACCTGGAATCGTCTGAATGACGCCTGAAAGGCCAAGAATCAGGTTCTGCCACTTTTTTTGATGAGAAACCCAAATACCCAGAGGGATGCTAATAAGAGTCCCCACCAAAAGTGCCACAAGACTTAAAGAAAGGTGTGAATAAAAAAGGGAGCCTAAAATGAGAAGTTGCTCTTTCATGATTAACCATTTCTCCCTTGAAGTGTGGCCTCGAGTTGTTTCATCTGTTCTTTTGGCGCCCTTATGAGTGAAGCAACATAATCATCTTTAGGACTGTTGAAAATATTTTTTGGGGTATCTATTTGAATAAGAGAACCCTCTTTCATAATGGCAATCCTTGTCCCTAAAAGGAGGGCCTCCATCATATCGTGGGTAACGAAAACCCCTGTAAAAGAGACTTTTTCCTTTATCTTTATGATCTCTTTTTGAAGGTGGCTTCGGTTTAGAGGGTCTAGCTTTCCAAAAGGTTCGTCAAAAAGAATGACTTTTGGCCTGGCAGAAAGTGCCCGGGCAACAGCAACCCTTTGTGCCTGGCCCCCAGAAAGTTCTTTTGGATAACGGTGATAGAAAACCTTTGGGTCTAGTTCAGTTAGCTCCAGAAGTTCTATAACACGTTCCTTTTTTTTGGACCTTTCCCAATTCAATAGTTGTAATGTGATGGCAATGTTATCTGCAACGGTCATATGGGGGAAAAGTCCAATCTTTTGAAAGCAATATCCGATTTCTCTCCTAAGCTCGTAGGGAGGCATATCAGTGTTATTTCTTCCATCAATTTTTACTTCACCGCTTGAGGGTTGTATTAATCTATTAATCATTTTGAGAGTTGTTGTTTTTCCACAGCCTGACTCCCCCAGTAAAACGAGGAGCTCACCTTCAGGAATAGTGAGGTCTATGGAGTTTACAACCTTAATGCCCCCATAGGCTTTAGTAATATTTTTAAGCTCAATCAATTTTTTATGCTCCGGTTTAAAGAGAGTGGCTTCTTAATCTACGATTTTTTTTATGAGGCTTGAAAGGTCTTTGAAAATAAGAGGTTTAGGAAGATAAAAAATATTTTCCAGTCCTTCAGTTTCAAGTTTGGTCTCTCTAATATATCCTGAAATGAAAATTATAGGTGTGTTTTTGTTCGGGCCACCTCCTTTCCTTATTTTGTGTGCAATATCACTTCCTTTTGTTTCTGGCATTCTATGATCTAAAAGGAGGACGTCGTATTTTATATTTTTCAAAAGTCTGATAGCTTCATTTGGGACTTCGGTGACTTCAATTTCAACTTGGTCTTTCATTTCAAGATAAAGACCATCTTCAAAAATTTTTGTGATCATTTCTTCGTCATCAGTGATAAGAATAAGTGGCTGTTTTTGACTCAAGTTTTTACGTCCTTTTTTAATTTATTATTGCTTTAATATTGTAAGGGGTTTTTTCTTTTTAGTCAGCTTAACAAAATAACTTTGTGACCCTGCGCCTTTTAGACTTTTTGACAATTTAACAAATGAGGCTTTTCTTACGAATTCAAAAGGAGTTTGAAGTTCTGGATATAGAGTTTTTAAAACCAACTTTTGAAACCAATATGAACGAAAATGATGTTTTTAAGACAATAAAGGGTCAACAAAAGAAAGGTTTAATGGGGCGTCAATCGCTTACCAGGAAAATTTAGAGAAAGAGCTGGAAGCTTTTAAGAAGATTTGGTTTAAAAGAAGCAAAGGTAATCTTTTAGAGGTCCTTTTGAAAATTAAGAAATGTGAGCTAGAAATGAGGTTTGGCAAAGACGGGAAGGCTAATAAATAAAGTTAAGTCTTTGTAATTACTAGCTTTTTACTTGTAAATATTTCAACTTTTCATAAATTACTGGCCTTTTTGCCTAGGTTCGCTAAATTGGTCCAAACGACTGACTCACCAATGGAAATAATCATGACTCAAGACCTTAAGTTAAAGAACTTGGCCATCGTGGCCCATGTTGACCACGGCAAGACGACTCTCGTCGATGGAATCTTAAAACAATCAGAAACATTTGACTCTCGTGAGGAGTTAGAAGAAAGAGTCATGGACTCTGGAGAGCTAGAAAAAGAAAGAGGAATAACAATTACCGCGAAAAATTGCGCTTTTTCATGGAAAGGGACTAAGATTAACCTCTTGGATACTCCTGGTCACGCTGACTTTGGTGGTGAGGTTGAAAGATCTTTGATGATGGTTGATGGAGTTCTTCTCCTCGTTGATGCTTCAGAGGGGCCTTTACCGCAAACTAGGTTTGTCCTAGGGAAGGCCATGGAACAAAACCTGAAAATAGCTGTTGTCATTAACAAAATAGATAGACCAGATGAAAGGATTGAAGAAGTTATAGGGGAAGTTGAGGATCTCTTTTTGGAGTTAGCAACACTTTTAGGCAAAGAAGACTACGATCTCGATATACCATTTTACTATGCCTCTGCTAAAGAGGGTTATGCTAAAAAATCACTTTCAGATGAGAATGAAAACCTCCATCCTTTACTTGACTTTATGGTCAGTGATTTTTTTCCTGAGCCCAAAGTTGAAGAAGGAGAAAACTTTCAACTTCTAGTCACAAACTTAAGCTATTCTAACTATTTGGGCCCACAGGTTATTGGTCGTATTCATAGAGGAACTATCAAAAAGCACCAATCAGTTATTCTTTGTGATAAATTGGGTCAAAATAAAGGCCAAAAGATAAGTAATATTCAAATATTTGATGCCTTAGGGACTTCCGAAGTTCAAGAGGCCAAAGCAGGTGAAATCGTTATCCTTTCAGGTATTGATAATGGAATGATTGGAGATACAGTTACGTCTAGAGAAGATATTCAGGCTTTGGAAAGGATTGATATTGACCCACCAACAGTTTCAGTAACTGTTTCAGTCAATACTTCACCAGGATCTGGTAGAGAAGGTGAGTACTTAACAAGCCGAAAGTTAGAAGAGTTTCTTGAAAATGCTTGCCGTCACAATGTTGCCCTTAAGTTTAACCCCACAAGTGACCCTAAAGAGTTCGAGCTAAAGGGAAGAGGGGAGCTTCAATTGGCCATTGTTTTTGAGGAAGTAAGAAGGGCCGGCTTTGAGCTTATGGTTGCAAGACCTCAGGTTCTCTTTCAAGAGATTGAAGGCAAGAGGCACGAGCCTTTTGAAAGTGTGGTACTTGATGTTCCGAATGAAGATGTTGGGACTGTGACAGAAGCCTTGTCAGAAAGAAAGGGTAAAATGGTCGGGTTAAACCCTCTTGGGGAAACCAGAACCAGGTTAGAGTTTGAAGTTCCTTCAAGGGGACTCATTGGTTACAGGTCTAAATTTTTGACTGATACAAGAGGTGATGACCTTATGTCATCACGTTTTATAGGGCACAGTCCTTTCGCAGGAGATTTACTCGCGAGACAAAATGGTGCCATTATTTCAGACCGTCAAGGGAAGTCGACACCCTACGCTCTTTTTAACCTCCTAAGCTCAGGTAAGCAATTTATTCAGCCAGGTGAGGCCGTTTACGAAGGTCAGGTCATTGGCGAACATTCAAAAACGAACGATGTTAATGTCAATTGTGTGCGTGAAAAGCACTTAAGTAGTGTCAGAACTGCTGGAAAAGATCAAAATATTGTCCTTCCCCCTATTCAAAGAAGAACATTAGAATGGGCCATGGACTGGATTGATAATGACGAATGGGTTGAAGTAACGCCAGAAAGTATCAGAATTAGAAAAAGAAGCTTAAGTAAAAATACTAGAAGTGTTATTAGAACCTAGCTAGATCAGGAAGGACCTTTTTTAAAAGGGACTTCCTGTTATCAAATCGTGATTGCTCCCATCATTTCATCGTTTTTTAAACCTTTATGTCAGGTAAAACTCCTATTTGCCTCTTCCCTTTATTGAGAAAAACCTTCTCGAGTCAAAAAAAGGTCAGGCATTCTCAATTTTTTCCGAAGTGCTTTTAAATATTTACGGCTTAGTTAGTAAAAATCCGAGGAATATTCCTCATAAAAAGGTATAAGCTTTGATCCCTTCAAGTCGAATTCAATACTTTTTAAGTTTTTCTCTTCCCATCTTTTTTTGGATATTAGTGATGAGTTCCAATCTTTTTTCAAGAGAAGTCGATAACTTTACAAAAAGAACTGAATTTCTAAAAGACAGTACTTTGAAATTAAATGAAATTACAAATCGCTTTATCAAAAAGAGAATTCAAAAAATAAATAATGATAACCATAGTTGTAAGGAAGAGTCTTTGTATAGTGGTTTGAAAAAGGATTTTAATATTTTGGTGAAAGATTCTCCTTTTCTAAAGGCCCTTAAAAAAGATAAAAAAATTTATAAATTGAAGACTCATTTAAAGGATTCAGTTTATAGGGACTGGGGCCTCATGGACTCACCGGCCATAAGAGGACTTGATTTGGTGATTCCCTCAGTTTTTGGAGAGGTTATTCAAGTTCAGGGAATAAGGCTAGGGGTTGATAAATTTGAGCACTTCTTTAGTTATGGATACTATTATTTCAACCTTCATTACCTTGGAAAAAAAGAAGTCAAAAAGGCCTTAAAGTTTGGTCTATTTATGGAGTATTTTAATTTAGGAGCTTACAAATCAGGTGTAATGTCCTACGGAGATTTAGCAGCAAATTTTAATGGAATGAGGTTTTGGAACCATATTTTGGCCAAAAGGAAGGACCCTTTAAATCAAAACTTAGGGCCTTATGTGAAGTGTAGAAGAGGTCAGTGGGTTTTTAATAAGGAAGTTGACTGGAGTCAATATGTAGATGAATCTTTTGATGAAGCGATTAATTGTAGCCGTTTCAGAAAAGGTGTTATGGTACAATCGGTAAAGGAAAGAGTAAGGGAAGTTAATTATAAAGATGGAGAGTTAAAAACATGTCCTTTAGCTCCACACAAGTTGAAGAATATGTTAAAAAAGTATTCTCAATTTTCTCCCTATATTTTAAATGAGAAAGGTCATAAAGAAATACCAAAATTTATGACTTGGAAGTTATTTCATGACTTATAGATTAGGTATGGTGATTAGATAATATTTTAAAAGAAAGGCTTTAAGTGGAAGGTGAAACGGAATATTTTTTTCAATGTCCTTTTTGTTTTTCAAAAATATCTATGGTTATAGAGGTTTATTATGGTGGGCAACAATATATTGAAGACTGTGAAGTTTGTTGCAGGCCCATAGAAATATCCTATAGTGTAGAGGAGAACCAGGTCGTGGGGTTTCAAGCGGAAAGGGCCTGTGAATAGAAGAATGCTTTCTAAAAGAACTCTACTTCGTCCTCAGCAAATTCAATTTCATTACAAATTGTAGGAAGAATATCTTTCTCGTATATTTCGACAAAGGCTTCGCAGATAAGGCTTTTGCCTTCTAACTGTAATTCCCAAGTATCCAAAAAGATATCCTCATAGGCCTCAGAATGATTTGGAGAAAAAAAGACATTATCCTGACCTCTTGTGAGGAGAGGAAGACTCATGATAGTTTTTAGCCCGTTTTTTTCAAAATGTTCTTTAATTCCTCCACCCATTAAGTTGCAAAACTCTTTCATAAATTCATCAGCTTGTCTTTTACATACGTTGTCGCTATCGTCATTTCCACCGTAAGCTTTTGAAGCGAAGTGTTTTGCATCCTCGGTCACAAATTGGGTTTTAAAAATAAATTGGAGGTTGTCACCTTTCACGAAAATAACGGAGATCCACTGACTTTCTTCATCTGTATCTATTTTTCTCTTAACATCATTTTGTGTGATAATGTCCATAAATGAGTGCTGTTTTAGTCTAGTAAGACTAAGGTCTCTGCAGAGGTTTTTTAAGAAGTCTTTGGAACGGTCTATTTGTTCTTCTTTTTCATTTTCCATTTCAGCAAAATTATCCATTTTTCAACACCACCATTTTCAACAATAAGCTGATCCTTCGCCACGCTCCCTAATAATATCGGTTAATTATAAAAAATAATCATTTTTTCCATATATATATGTTTAGGCATCCAATAAGTAATAATATAAAGGTGTTAAGGTTATAACCTTAAGGCTTAGAAAATATTTTTAATTTAGTAGGAGCTTTTTGGCGGATTTTTATTCTTTTTATTGGCACTTTCCTTTCCAAGGAGAAGAGGACCTTTTGAAGTTCCAAGTCTTGTGGAACCGGCTTGAATCATCTTTATGGCATCTTCTTTGTTTTTAATACCGCCAGAAGCTTTTACTTCAAGTTCTTCTCCGACAACTCTTTTCATAAGTTCAACATCTTTGACGTGAGCGCCCCCACCAGAAAAACCAGTTGAGGTTTTCACAAAATGGGCCTTTGCTATTTTTGATAAAGAACATGCAATGACTTTTTCCTCCTGGTTTAAAAGAGAGGTTTCTATAATAACTTTAACAATATGAGGAGATGCTGCTTTAACGACTTCTTTAATATCATCCAGGACGTAATCATAGTCTTTTGATTTGAGTTTACCAATATTTATAACCATATCTATTTCAGTGGCACCGCACTCGATGGCATCTCTGGTTTCAAAAGCTTTCATCTTAGTTGTTGTTGCTCCTAATGGAAAACCAATAACTGTGCAAATATCAACTTGGGAAGAATCAAGAATGGACTTTGCAAACTTTATATTGCTTGGGTTTATACAAACGCTTTTAAAACCTAATTCAATGGCCTCTTCACAAAGGGACTTGATTTCTTCCTCAGAAGCAGTTGAGGATAGTAATGTATGGTCAATCATAGAGGCAAGAAGCTTATCATCCATCGTTGATTCCTCCATCTGAACATTATAGGTGGAGCCTGGGCTAGTTTGAAAAAAGTTGATGAAAAAGCTCAAAAAAAATAAAAGTTTTCATGTAAGAAACAATTTTTATGACCAAGAGAAAATATTTGTTTGCTTGAGTAATTAAGAATTGTTGAGTGAATTTTAAAACCTTCCCACTTTTCATTTAATCCATTACATTTAAGATAAGGTGATAAGCTAATTTTAAAAATAAATAATTAGGATCGATTCATTGTCTGACTCGAACACTCCGGTTTTGGCCGTTAATTCACTTTCTAAAAGTTTCGGAAACTTAGAGGTTTTGAAAAATATCTCTTTACAGGCAAGACAGGGTGAAGTCGTCTCAATTATTGGTTCGTCAGGTTCTGGCAAAAGCACTTTTTTAAGGTGTCTCAATTTTTTGGAGTCTCCTAATAAAGGTGAAATTCGACTTAATGGAGAGCTTCTAAAAACGCAACTGAAAAAAAATGGAGAGCTTGCTCCAAAAGACAAAGTTCAGCTTGAAAAGTTTCGATCTCATATGGGGATGGTGTTTCAAAACTTTAATCTTTGGTCTCATATGACGGCTTTAGATAATGTCATAGAAGCTCAAGTGCAGGTTTTAAAAAGATCAAAAAAAGAAGCTCATGAAAAGTCCTGTTCTCTTCTTGAAAAAGTGGGCGTTTTTGAGAGAAAGGATTTTTTTCCCTCTCAACTAAGTGGTGGGCAACAACAAAGAGTTGCTATTGCCAGAGCTTTGGCCATGGATCCTGATGTGATTTTATTTGATGAGCCGACTTCTGCTTTAGACCCTGAGTTAGTAGGAGAGGTTTTAAAAGTTATGAGAAACCTGGCAGAAGAGGGCAGAACTATGTTGGTTGTGACCCATGAAATTGGTTTTGCCAAAGAGGCTTCAAGTAGTGTTGCCTTTTTTCATCAGGGTGTTATTGAAGAGCAGGGGAAGCCTCAAGAGGTCTTAAACAACCCGAGAAGTGGTATTTTGAAAAATTTTTTATCGACGATTATGTAATATGGCAATGGGATTTTCCCTTGATATTAAATACTTTTAAGGAGTAAAAATGAAAAAAAACCTTATGTCTCTTTTGCTATCATTCATGGTTTTTACGGGTCTTGTGTCAACTTCAATTGCAGGTTCTAAAAAGTCGGCAGAAAAATTAAGAATTGGTGTAGAAGGTGCTTACCCTCCTTTTAGTGAAGTAGATAAGGATGGCAATATGAAGGGCTTTGATATTGATATATCTTATGCTCTTTGCAAAGAGATGGGGACAGAGTGTGAATTAGTTAAGCAGGACTGGGATGGAATGATTCCTGCCCTTAACGCTAAAAAGTATGATGCTATTGTTGCTTCTATGAGTATCACTGCTGAAAGAGAAAAAAAGGTTGCTTTTACAAAGAAATATTATGCAACTCCGGCTAAGTTTGTCAGAAAAAAAGGTTCTGGAATTGAAATTAACAGTGCCAGTCTAAAGGGTAAAACTGTTGGAATTCAAAGAGGAACAATTCACGACAAATATTTAACGGCCGTTTATGGAAATGATGTAACAATCAAAAGGTATGGAAAACAAGACGAAGCTTATCTGGATATGAAAGCTGGAAGAATTGACCTTCTTATGGCCGATAGTCTTGCCCTTTCTGATGGCTTTTTGAAAAAAGAAGGTGGAGATGCTTATGAGTTTGTTGGTCCAGATTTAACAGATCAAAAATACCTTGGGAAAGGGATAGGGATTGCTATCAGGAAAGCAGATACTGCTTTAGTTGAAAAGTTTAATAAAGCTATTGATTCAATTAGAAGCAATGGAACTTACGATACCATCAGAAAGAAGTATTTTGAATTTGATATCTATGGAAAATAAACATTATGTTTGACTTCCTTTATGGTTATGGCCCTTCTCTTCTTGAGGGGGGCTTATTAACTATCATTCTTTCCATTGTTTCCCTCTTTATAGCTTCAGTCTTGGGTTTAATCACGGCTTTTATGAGGCTTTCTAAAATACGTTTTTTAGAAATAATCGGATTGGTGTACACAACTGTCATTAGGGGAATCCCTGAACTTGTTATGATGCTTTTAATCTTTTTTGGCGGACAAGTTTTAATCAATAAAACCGTTCAGTCTTTAGGATTTGATGTTTATATAGATATTAACCCCTTTCTTTCAGGGTCTATGACAATTGGGCTCATCTTTGGAGCTTATATGGGAGAAACTTTTAGAGGGGCTTATTTAGCAGTTCCTGTGGGCCAAATAGAAGCTGCAAGATCCTGTGGTATGAATAATTGGAAATTGTTCAAAAGGATTCTTTTTCCTCAGATGACAAGGCATGCTCTACCAAGTTTTGGAAATAATTGGCTTGTATTAGTTAAGTCCACGGCCTTAGTTTCTGTTATTGGCCTGGAAGATGTTGTTAGAAAGGCTGATTTGGCCGGAGGGTCCACTCATAAGCCTTTCAATTTTTGGATTGCTTGTGCACTTATTTATTTATTGATAACAAGTGTATCAAACCGCATCCAGAAGGCCCTAGAAGAACGCTATAATATTGGTTTTCAGGAGAGCGAGGCTTGAGTTTTTCAATCATCCTTGATAATTGGAAATTGTATTTAGAGGGAGTTATCCTGACTCTTCAATTAGTTCCTCTTTCTCTTTTATTCGGTTTTACTCTTGCTCTTCCATTATCAGTTTTAAGAGTTTCTAAAAATAAAGTTTTAAACCTTCCTGTTTATTGGTTTACTTATTTTTTTAGAGGAACGCCTTTGCTTGTACAAATGTTTTTATTTTATTACGGCCTTTCTCAGTTTTCTTTTATACGTGATACCTTTTTATGGGGCTTTTTTAAGGACCCCTATAAGGTGGCCCTTCTTTCTTTCTCGTTAAATACGGCCGCCTATACGACTGAAATTTTTCGTGGTGCTATTGAGCGCTTGCCTATAGGTCAAATTGAGGCGGCCAAAGCCTGCGGTATGAGTCGATGGACTATGCTTAAAAGAATTATATTTCCTATCGCTTTAAGGAATTCCATTCCAGCTTATGGGAACGAAGTCATTTTTATGTTGCATGGAAGTTCTATCGCTGGGCTCATTACTTTGGTTGATATTACGGGGGCTGCTAGGATTGTTTACGCCCGCTATTTCGCTCCAGCTGAAGCTTTTATTACTGCAGCTATTTTATATTTAATCCTGACTTTTACGATTGTTTGGCTATTTCGTTTATTAGAAAAAAGATTTTTATCTTATTTAAAAATTTGATTTTTATGATTTTAAAGGAGGGAAAGATGTTTTCCATTAAGCACTTTGTATTTGTCATTGTCGCAATCCTATCGATTAAGACTTCTCACTCAAGAACTTTGAAGGTTTGTATGGAACCAAAAGGAGCTTTTCCTATTTATGTAGAAAGGGGAAAAGAGAGGAGCAAAAACCCAGGACTTTACTTTGAGGTATTTAAATTACTTGAAAAAAAAATGAGAATAAAATTTAAAGTGAAAAGAAGACCTTTTAAGCGCTGTCTTATAACTCTAAAAAGTGGAAAAGTCGATTTGCTAGCTTCAGCGTCTTATAAGGAGTCAAGGGAAGAATTTGGTGTCTACCCGACGAAAAATAAGAAGCTTTTGGACGATCAAAGAATAAGTGAGAGTGCTTACTATTTATATTATTTAAAAAATAAAAGATTTGGTTGGGATAACAAAAATTTAAAAAGTATAAGAGGAACCGTAGGAGTGAACCGAGGTTATTCTATTGGTAGAGACCTCAAGGAATCTAAAGTAAGAATAAGAGAATTAANTGATGTNAANCAGCTTTTTGGTATGCTTNTAAGGAATCGTCTGAATTTGGTGGCCGNTCATGAAAATGATGGNGATATGTGGCTTAAAAAAAGAGGATTTGANAANCTTAGAAAAAGTAANATGCCTTTAAAAAAGAAAAATTATTACCTTTTAGTNTCCCATAGGTTTNATAAATCGAACCGNTCATTTTCTGAAAAGCTTTGGAAGGCCCTTGGAGAGATAAGGGTTTCCGATCAATACGCAAAAATTAAATCAAAGTATTTGGAAAAGGGTAAATGGTAAATGGTGATGTTTACGATACTTTCCATTTCGTCACTTTTTCTATCCTTTTATTTTTTTTGGAGACAAAATAACCGGGCCAAAATGGGAGGAGCCATTTCGAAAGCGAAGGCTTTTTGGCTCTACTTTACGATCTATGTTTGGTTTTTTCTTTTGCCATACTGTTATTATAGTTTTGAATTAAGGCCTTATACAGATATATGGATTATTTTTTCCGTATGGATGTGGATAAGAGGAATTGCAGAAATATTTATGATGTTTGTAACGAAAAACTGGGTTCCTCCAATAGGCATTATTCATGACTTAAGTTGTGTGGTTGTTTTTATTGGACTCAGTATTTATTGGTTTAGCGGGCTTAAAAGTCAATTTAATTGGCCCTATGGTATTTTTCACCTGACTTTACTCGCTTCAATTATTTTAGAAACCTATTATGCTCATGGTTTTTACAAAATTGTTGGAGATAAGACAAAGGGTGATGAAGCTGTATGGTATGCTCCTTCTGATAAAGCTGAGTTTCAATTTATAGTAAAAGTCACAGGAATTTGTAACGTCTTTCTTTTTTCTTCCCTTTTCTTTTTTTTAGGGAAGGTTATTTATAGGATGTGAAACTTTCTTTAAGTCGACTTGGATAAGGTTGAGTCGACCTTTTTTTAAAGTCAAAACACCATTTTCAATAATAAACTCTTGGATAACTGAAACTTCTTCAATCAGCTCTCCCTTACTATTTTGAATGGTTGTAGGGATAACCCATCTTAGAGAACCATCTTGGTGAGGCTTTTTTAAGTCAATGATTGTCATAACCTGATCTGTTAAATTTTGTAATTTTACTGGCAGGGGAAAAGGGTTGTGATAAAGGTTTGGTTTTCCGCTAAGTGGGCTTATGGTTTGTTCAACAAAATCACCATAGGCCATTCCCTCAACTTCTTCTTCTTTTAAGTAGAGTTCCTTTTCACTTGGGTAATGAGAAGAATGTCTAAAAAGAACCTTTAGCTTACAATAAATGATGATTTCATAGTCTATTTTTTCTACTTCACAAGATTTTTTTTGAAAGCTTAGGGATGGGTCTTTTGAGGATTCGATAACCTCTGATTTTAGGCCTTCAATTTGCAGAAAAAATGAGAGAGTGATTGAAAAGATGGCCAAAAGCCTTATTATGGATGGAGTTTTAAGTTTATATTTCATATACGGTGCAATAACAAGCTATGGAGCAAAAGTAAAAAAAAAAGTAAGTAGGCTTATTTTTTTATCAAGGATTCATCTATGGTTAAAATGGGAACAAAAAGAGAAGAGGCCAGTTCAGGGGAAGAAGGCTTTTCCAAGGACTATTGGGCCAGTAATTATCAAGACCCTGAAAGTATGGACTGTATTGGGAATGTAAAAGAGCACTTCGCCTATTTATGCTCTCTTTTTAATTTAGAAATGATTGAAATACGCTCTATGGTTGACTTGGGCTTTGGCCTGGGAGCAATGATCAAGGAAGGGAGAAAAAAGTTTGATTTGAAGAAAGTTTGCGGTGTTGAGCCATCTCCCTATGCTTTCGAAAAAATGGAAGTTTGGAAAAATAAATATGGAATTAAAAATCTAACTTTAAAAAATATGGGAATGACACAGTGGCTTGAAAAAACTAAAGGGAAATATGACTTAGGCCTTTGCAATTCAGTGTTGCAATATTTGGCCACTAAAGAGTTAGAAGAGGCAATTCTATTACTTTCAAAGAGAGTAAAATTCCTTTATTTAACTGTTCCAACGGACTTGGAGTTGGACTTTCAAATAAGGGATCATCAATTTAAAGATTATTATGCAAGAAGAAGGACCCGTGCTTTTTATCAAAAGTTGTTAAAAAAGCACTTCACCTTTATTTCAAACCGTCTTTTGGAGAGCCGTTACTTTTTTGACGAAGAAACAACTCTCTTTACAAATTTACTTTACAGATTTTGAGCTGCTTTTTCCTGGGGTCCTCGCCACTTCAAATCTTAAGGCCTTCTTTTTAAAGAAGAGCTTTTTTCCTTTTAGGAATCTATTCTTGTGACTTTTATGAACTTCAAGGAAAGAGAATTCATCTTTTAAAACGACATTTTTTAGTTCTTTTCTTTTAACAGAGGCACTGCCTGCAATATTTTCTAGAAAAGACTTTATGTTAACGCCATCATTTTTACCCAGGTTCACGAAAAACCTAACATGGTCTTCGTCTGTATTAATGGGTTGTCTATGGCCTTGGCCTCGTGTTTGGGGTCCTTTCATTGAGACCTTATGCTCAGCGAGGTCCAGGGTTTCTTCACTTTTATAATTTGAGAAGATATTTTTAGAAATATAATCAAACATTTTTTGAACTAGGGTTTCCATTTCCTCATTTTGAGTTTCTTCTCTGAAAAAATCGTAAAGCTCATTATCTTTGAAGCTTCCGCTTGTTTGGTTTTTTTCATAAAGCTTCATTAATTCTCTTCTTAAAAGAACTTTTTTAATATCGCTAACTTTAGGTAACCTTTTTCTTTTTATAGGAGTTTTAATAAATTTCTCTAGTCTTGAAAGCCGTCCTTTCTCATCTGGTGAAATGAAGGTCAAAGCTGTTCCCGTATTACCTGCACGGCCAGTTCTACCTATTCTGTGGACGTAAGATTCAAAATCTTGTGGGAGTCCAAAGTTAATCACATGGGTAAGGTCGTTGACATCAATTCCTCTGGCAGCAACATCTGTACAGACGAGAAGAATGATTTCTTTCTTTTTAAACCTTTTCATTGTATGAGTTCTTTGATCTTGGGCCATATCGCCATGGAGAGCACTACAAGGAATACCCCAAGAAGTGAGTTCTTCTGAGACTATTTTAGCTTCAATTTTTGTTCTGCAAAAAATCATTCCATAAAAGTCTTCCATTGAGTCAAATAAGCTACAAATGGCCTTCACTTTGTTATTTCTAGGTACTAAATAATGGCCTTGCTCAATATTCTGGGAGCTAACAGATTTTCTTTGAACGGAAACCATGTGAGGTTTGTCTAAAAGCTCTTGAATAAATTTAAGAACTGGCTTTGGCATAGTCGCAGAAAACATCCAAATATTCCTGTTTCCTGATAAAAGGTCCAAAATTTCTTGAACATCTTCAATAAAGCCTCTATTTAGCATTTCATCACATTCATCACAAACAGCATATTGGGTTTTTCCAAGATTAATAAGACCTCTGTCAATGAGATCAAGGATTCTTCCAGGAGTTCCTACTAAGATTTGAGGCTTCTTCCTTTTTAGTTCTTTAATTTGGTCTCTGATAGGAGTCCCGCCGTAAACAACTGAAGTTCTGATTTTTGTATATTTGGAAAATTGTTTCAACTCATCCTGGATCTGTGTTGCCAACTCCCTAGTTGGTGCTAAAACAAGTCCTTGAATATGGTTAAAGCTTTCGCCGACTTTAGATAAGAGGGGAAGGCCAAAAGCGGCTGTTTTTCCTGTTCCAGTCTGTGCTTGTCCCACGAAATCTGTTTCTTGTTCCAGTAATACTGGAATTGATTTTTCCTGGATTTCGAAGAGCTCAGAAAAGTTCTTTTCGTCTAAGGCCTGTAAGATATTTTTGTCTAAAGGGAGGTCTGAGAATTTCAAAAAGGGGCTCCTTTGAAGCGATTGCTGACTCAATAAAATTTATTTTTATTGAAAAGAGTCTTTGGTAACAGCAATCCTTGAGATAGACCACTTTTTTCAGCTTTTTTCAAAGGTTTAAATGAGATTTGAAAAATATTTAGCATTTATTGTCGATTTGATGCTTTGCTTGGTGGCAAAAAAAAAGGGGGGAAAAATCCCCCCTTCACTCAGACTAAATATAAAGGCCTTAGAGTGTTGCTTTGATGTACTTGTAGATATGCTTTTTCAACGCCAATTGATGTCTTTGCTTAGGAACACGTACCTTGTGAATTCTTCTTTGTTTTCTCATTGAACCATCACAAAGAGCTCCACTTTGGTCTAGATCTAGAACGATTTGTCTCATTTCTTCTCTAGTCATGTACCCTCTAGCTTCTTTGTTTCTTCTTAAGAACTTTTTTGTGAATTTGTTTAGAGATGATCCTCTTCCTTTGTAAGAGTCTCTTAAGACTTTGATCATATAGTTTGTTTGAAGAAGTTTCGTTGTAGAAAAAGTCGCTGTAGCAACAACGATTGGAGCAGCAACGATAGCACCAACAGTCGCACCAGCTCCTAGTACAGATCCTGCCGCAACGGCTGCACCAGCAGCACTAGCACCAGAAGCAAGAGCAGAGCCTCCTACAATAGTACCAGCAGAAACAGCACCAGATCCACTTATAACAGCGCCTCTACGAACAGCTCCAAAGGCAAGCATTCTTTTGTATTGTTGCTGAGCAAAAAGATACTCGTCAAGGCAAGTTTCATCAGCGTTTAGTGCTCCTTCTTGCATCATTCTTCTAGCATCTTGGATTTTGTTATTCTTACCAATTGAATAAGCATTACCCATTCCAAGAACACACATCAATAATATTACTTTTTTAAGACTTTTCATGTTTCCTCCGGTTAAAAAGAATTTATTTAGGAAAATGGTAGGTCTCTGGGAAAATTTAGTAAAGTTATGTTTGTGTCAACTTTTGAACCTTAAAGTTAACTCGATGTTAAAAATAAAAGGCAGCTTTTTATGAGGAGGCTTTTCTATACTTTCCATTCTTTTAAGTCCTTTCTGGCAACAGTTTCATTCTTTAAAAGAAAATGGTCGAGTTCTTTTTGATATTTCTGGATTGTTTCTGTTTTTGATTCGGGAGGAACTTGGATAATATCTCCGAACCTGACAATAATTTTAGAGAAGGGAAGGGGAAATTTACATTGGTCCCATGATTTTTTAAAAATAAGGGGGCTCGTTGTTACAGGTGTAAGGGGGATAATAGGTGCATTCGTTTTTTTTGAAAGAGAAAGTGCTCCAGGCTTTGAAATATTCCTGGGACCTTTTGGGCCATCGACAGTTAGGACTATAGTTCGGTTATTTTTTAAACCCTTAATCGTTTTTAAAAGAGCTTGAGCTCCCCCTCGAGTCGAACTGCCCCTCGCTATACCAAAACCAATTTTTTCCATAGTGTGAGCAATAAGGTCACCATCTTTAGAAGAGCTGACGACTGCAATCGGTTGGAAGTTTTTTAATCCGAGTATCCCAGAAATAAGGTGCTCATGCCATAAAGCAAAGATAGTTCCTGTGTTTGGAGAGATAAGCTTGGCCTTTTCTAGGTTTTCTAATCCAGAAAATTTTACTCTATAGGTTGTGTAGACTAGCCTAATGAACAAATAAACAAATTGTTGAAAAAATTTTTTAAGAATACGCTTAAACATTTTTTATCCAATTAGGAGACCTATCATGCAAAAGAACAGGTTTTAATTTGCAAGTAACTCTTCTAGCTCGTCTTCACTGATAATAGAAAGACCTAATTCAATCGCCTTTTTACATTTGCTTGAAGAAGAGTTTGGATCATTCGTGAGAAGATAATCTGTATTTTTAGAAACAGATTTTACAATTTTCATTCCACCTTGTCTTAGCTTATCTTCTATGACATTTCTTTTTTCAGAGAGTGTTCCTGTGATACAAATTGTCTTCCCGCTTAGTTTTGATTTTTGCTGGGTAGGTAAAATGGGACTTAATCCTAAGGAAATAAGCTCATCGATGATATCAAATTTGTCTTTTAGGGACGTTAGAAGATCTTTAGAGGACTTTTCTGCGAAGCCATCAATTGAACATAAATTTTCAAGAGTCATTTCTTTTAACTTTGGAATAGAGTCATAGCCAGCACTTACAATCTTTTCACATTTATTATAAGCACCCCCATTTAAACCTAGGGAAGAAAGAAAAGTTGTAAGGTCTGTTTCATTTTTTGTTTTTGAGATATTTTCAAGAAGCTTATTGGCCATTTTTTCTTTCGTTTTACCTAGCGTCATAAGGTCTTCAAAGCTCAACTTGTAAAGGTCTGGTATTGTTTTTACCAATCCAACTTTCATCATTTCTTCAAGTCTTTTAGAGCTTAGGTCATCAATACTGATTTTTTGAATAAAGTTAAGAATGCTTTCTTTGATTTGAGAAGGGCATTGGGAGTTTTTACAAAGAATCCTAATGTCGACAATATCAACCTGGCCATCGCAGGAGGGACAAATGTCTGGAAGTTTTACTTTTCCATCAATTGACTTAATAACAGATAAAAATTTGGGAATAACTTCTCCACTACGGGTAATTTCAATTTGATCACCAGGCTTAAGGTTAGAGTCCCTTACGACTCCATAATTATGAAGTGTGACATTTGTAATTTGAGCACCTGAAAGTTCAGTCGGATTTATCTTCGCAACAGGGGTTAAGATGCCATTTCTGGAGACATTCCATTTAATTTCTTGAATGGTTGCAGTTTTTACTTCTCCCTGAAACTTAAAGGCCATTTTGTAACGAGGGTGGTGCGAGGTTTCTCCAAGAGTTTTATGGAGTTCTAAGTTATTGTATGAAAAGACCAGGCCATCGATAAGGTAATCGCCTTCATTCATGAATATCTTTATTCTTTGAATTTCTTCCAAGACTGTTTTAAAGGAGTTGTGGACAATAAAGTGGGGGAGGTCAAAACCAAGTCTACTTAGGTAATCGACTTTTTCAGACTCCGAGCTTAGGTCAATTTCTTCTCCCAAAAGTTCAAAAGCCTTAAAAGATAAGTGCTTGCATAAAGGGACATTTTCTTTTCTAGATATTAATCCCGCCACTATATTTCTTTGAGAGGTAGGAGCATCAAGTCCTAATCTCGTCATTTCTTCTTTTAGAATGGTGAAGTCTTTTTGGTAGCAAAATATTTCTCCTCTAACCTCAAGGGACCTCTTATCGTTTATTGTTTTTGGTATGGAATTCATCCACGAAACTTTTTCGAAAATATCTTCACCAAATTGTCCATCGCCTCTTGTCTTCGCTACGACAAGATGGCCATTTTCATAAATAAGTGACCCAGACATCCCGTCTATTTTTGGTGTGCTAATAACTGTTCTTTCTTGAATCCACTTTTTTAGATCTTCAGAGCTATAGGTCTTATCTAAAGAAAGCATCTTTGTAGCATGCTTTATTTTTTTTCCGGATTTTAAACTGGTTCCAACAAGCTTGAGGGTAAAGTTATTTGGGTCCAGCTTTTTTAATTCTTCTTCAAGGTCATCGTACTCTGAATCTGAAATACTGGGAATTCCTTGGTAATATAATGCTTTGTGTTTTAAAATGAGTGTTTGAAGTTCTGCAATTCTTGTTATCACTCTAGACCCCTTTCACTGTTGAAACGGGATATTATCGGATTTTAGAGGATTGGACAATTAACTCTGTTCAGCTTTTTCACGATTAACTTTATCGAAATAATTCCTCATTTGAATGGCGGGCATTGTACTTTCAAGGTACTTTACGTTAATAATTGAAATCATTTGACTAGAGTTGTCGAAGTAAATTTCCTCCGCAAACCCTTGCTCAACTGCTGGCTTAAAGTCCTCAACGAAAACGGGGATCTTCTGGGCCTTAAACTTATCAAGAATTTTGGTTATATTAATTTCAGCTTTTCCCTTTGCGTTAATAGCTGCACTTTTTAATTGAATGAGGACGGCAACAAGAAGTTTTTCAGTTTTCTCAGGGATTTTTAACTTTTTACTGTCTTCCGTTCTTCTTTCTTTATTAAAGAAAACCACAGCTTCATGTATTTGAGACATTCTATAGGCCAAGAGGATGGCCTCACCATTTTCGGCTTTTTTTTCTTCTAAATATTTGAGCTCTGATAAAACTCTTATAAGTTCTTCCAATTTTATTTCTGGATAGGAGTTCATTTCGTTCATTTGAATTTTAAGGGTGCTTTTGCTTAGTTTATACTCACCCTTGTTAAAATTTCCGAAAGTTTTAAATGTTGTAAAGATTAAGCTTAAGCCCTTAACAATATCTGTATTGGTAAAAAAAGTGTATTGAGCCGTTTTTCCTTTACTCGCGTAGCCAACTGAGTTTGATTCGAGTTCCTTTAATTGGTTATTTGTTTTTCTAAGTCGATCTGCCAAGGTAATAACAATTGTCTTAAACCAAGGGTTTAAACCTTTAAGAGCTTTATCCAGTGAATCGAAGGGTATTTCAATGATCTGAAGTGCTGTCAGGGCAGATGCTGAACAACTTCTTGTCTTATTTGCAGTATCAAAATAGGCCATTTCGCCTATAACTTCACCTTTTCTTAGAATGGCTATTTCAATAAAGCCCTTTCCCTTGGGTCTAAAAAGTCGAATTTGCCCTTCTTTTATTATAAAAAGTGCGCTAGCAGATTCTCCTTCCCTAAATATAAGTTCACCCTGGGAGTATCTTTTTAACCCAGGCTTTTTTGGAATAGGAGATTTGCCTTGGGGGGCAGGTCTTTTTTTAAGGGCCATATGTCCTCTTCTCAAACTAACTTCTTATTTGTATCGGATATAAATTTAAACAATTAAATGCTGAAACTATTTTTTGAATAATTTGGTAAGGCTTTTTTGAAGTTTAATTTTTTGCATTTAAAGTTGTAGGATAAAGAGATAAATAATTTTTAAGGAGGCAAAAATAAAAAAGATTAATTTACCTTATTTTGACCTTATTTTATCGGAGATTAAAAAGCAGAATAAAGATATGGAACAAGTTTTTGGTGAACATGTTCATTGGGGTTATTGGGAAAACTCTAAACTGGCAAACGGTTCAATAGAAGATTTTCAAAATGCGACGAGGGCCCTCTCTAAAAAGCTTTTGGACTTGGCAAACATTGTTAATGGTCAAAGCATTTTAGAAGTTGGTTGTGGTTTTGGAGGAACGATATCAATAATAAATGAGACTTTTAATGATCTAAAAATTGTTGGCGTTAATATTGATCAAAGGCAAATTGATCGCGCCAAAGAAAAAGTTTTTCAAAAAAATGGAAATGAAATTTCTTTTATACAGGGAGACGCTTGCAAATTACCCTTCGAAGAAAGCTCCTTTGATATTATTCTAGCTGTTGAGTGTATTTTCCATTTTCCAGACCGGAGGGATTTTTTCAGCGAAGCCAGGAGAGTTTTGAAAGAGGGAGGCCGTTTGGTTTTATCAGACTTTGTTCTTTCTTTTGATTTTCCAAACTTATTTAATAGTTCTTTAAAAAAGTCGGGAATACCATTTTATGGGAAGATACAACTTTGCACTTTGGATACCTACAAAGCTTTGGCAAAATTAAATCGATTTGAAATTGAAGATATTGAGGATATTAATGAAAACACCTTACCAACTTACCCTGTTGTAAAAAAAGTATTTTCTAAAAGCAAAATAGGTTACTTCTTAACGAATGTTGCTGAATGGACTCAGAAAAGTAAAATGATCCTGTATAAGAATTTAACTTTTAAAAAAGTTTGAAAAGTACAGCTTATAACTGAGTAAAGAACTTTAGCTATTTTGTAAAAAATATTAGATTTAAGAAATAAAAGGTACCATTTATTTTTTTTAAGGAATTATAATGGTTTGTATATAAATCATTGGAGGTTCTAAGAAATGAGAGGAGAAAAAAAAACAGAAGTTGATAAAATCATAGTTGTTCCCTGGGAAAAGTCTTATGCAAGAGAAAAGAGAAGCGGCAGTAAGGATGAGTTGTCAATGGATGAGATAAATACAAACTTTTTGATTCTTCAAGAATATGAAGAAGGTATTACTGAGTATGGAATGATTGTGAAAGATGAAAAAGGGTTACCACATATTTTAAGTGATTTTAAATATTTTAATGAGTTTAGAGAAAATTACTCTGAGAAAAAATAGGTAAAATCTTAATACCTTATGGTGGCACTTTTATTTTGCATAAAATGTGACCACCTTTCGTTCTAAGAAAATTTTAACTCCTTAGTTTGAAATTGAAATTATGAGATTATTGGAGGGAAGTCGTTAAAAAAGTTATCAATGTCCCGATGAATTGTGGTCTCTTATTGATAGTTTTGAAAACAAGGAAAGTTAAGTGACTCGGTCCACTATTGTCATTCTAATCTCATTTTCACTATTTATTTTAGCTTCAAAGGCTCATTCAAAATTGGAGAAAATTGAGTATTCTCCATTAAAGACAAGTCTTAAGGCCCTAAGAACTGTAAATGAAGTCAAAAATATGCAAAAAAGATTTAAAAATAAATTTGAAAATAAAGTGAAAAACGCAGTTGGAAATGTATTATCAGATGTTGTGGCGAAGAGGTTATCGGGTGCTGCGGTTATGCTAATAACTAAAGAAGTAAAGGTTCGTTATAAAGATTTTCGTTTGGTTTTAGACAACGAGGAGTTACTTCTGACTTATGGAAAAGGCTTTTAAAGCTGATTATATTTCTTCGCGATCCCTTTAGACTTTTCTACTGGGTACTTCTTTTCGTTTTCAATCATTTTATTTGAGAGAGCTTCTTCAAGATCTATATTTAGAAGGTCTGTCATTCTTAAAAGGTAATAAAGGGTGTCTGAAATTTCGTCTTTAACAGATTTCATTAACTCTGGCTTTTTCTCTATATTTTTTGACTGCTCCGGCGTAAGCCACTGAAAAAGTTCAAGTAGTTCACTTGCTTCCACTGAAAGTGCCATAGCAAGGTTTTTTGGAGTATGAAATTGCTCCCAATCTCTATCTGATGCAAATTTTCTCTGATATTTAAAAATGGCCTCAAGGTCTAATTGCTTTTTCATCTCAATAAATCCTTTGAAGGAAGTGGCTTATGAGAAAACTAGGGAATGGGTAAGAAGTTTGTTGGCCTTTTATCCCAATGAAATTTATGAAGAGCTCAAAGGCCAACGAGCTTTTGTCTTTTACTTAAATTATGGACTTCCTACGGGCGGAGTTCATAATACCTATTGACAAGGCTTTCGTAAATTTTTCTTTTGTAAGGGCTTCTGGCATTATATCTAGACCACCAGTTTTCTTGGCCATCTTTTTCAAGTCTTTTAAAAGAAGCTAAAATTTTTGCCCCAATAGAAATACAGTAATCATAGTCCGTTTGAAGCTTATTTAGGTCAAGATTCATTCGTTCTACATTTCTGTAATGGATTTGCATCATACAGAAGTCAGTCTCTATTTCCATAGGTACATACTTGCCATCAACAGCAACATAACCTTTCACAACTCTTATTTTACTAGGACTAATCCCACTTTCTTGCATCGCGATGGCTACAAGTAGGTAAGGATCCAAGTCATATTTTCTACTATATCTATAGAAACTGTTAGAGTATTTCATCGCAAGCCTTCTATTCATTTTTGGCCTGAGAGTCAGAATGAAGTGATAAATAGGGTGCTTTTCTCTACTCGGTTTGTATTTAGAGCGGGTTTTTGCCTCCAGAGGTGTCGAAATACAGGTAAGGCATGACATCATTAACACAGTTAATAGAAAGGACTTCATCATTTATTTTTCCACGTTTTTGGTATTAAAAAATCTGGTGCAATATAGCAAAAGATTCTTGGATGAAAAGGTTTTTTTCTATGCTTTTGCCAATAAGGTAAAAAGTTTCACAAGGTAGTATAAATAAATTTTATGAATCAATATTTTTTATCTACTTTAGACCTTAAATAAGGGGGTTAGTTCTGTCAGTTCTGGTCCAAGTAACGACCTTAGCTCCTTTTCTTTTTTTCATGTATGTTAATATAGGTAAATTATGTAAATGTTTTTTATTGAACGAAAAATAAAATTCTTCTTTCAATTAATAAAGAGGCACTTATGTTGAAAGGTATTTCTTTTGATTTTTGGGATACTCTCTTTATAGATGATTCCGATGAAAAAAAAAGGGTGGACTTAGGTTTATGCTCGAAAGCGGAAGAGCGTTTTCACTTGTTGAAAACTCACCTTTCTCTAAAAGAAAGTTTATCTTCTTCTTTAAAAAGTGCCATCAATTACGAAAAAGAATGGTTTGAAAGTGAGTGGAAGAGTTTTAACAGAACTCCATCAGTCGAAAAGAGAATAAAAAAAATTTGTGAAAGTTTGAAAGTCGACCCTCGCAGGGATAGTATTTTGGAGCTTGCTTCAAAGTTTGAAAACTTGGAGGTTGAAATTCAACCAGACCCTTTTGAGGATTGTTTTAATATTTTGAAAGAATTAAGCAAAGAATACAAATTGGCCATAACTTCAGATACTATTTATACACCAGGACAAGGAATCAGAAAAATTTTAAAAGACCACGGAATGTTTGATTTATTCCACTGCTTTTCCTTTTCTAATGAAGTCGGTGTCTCAAAACCAAAAAAAGAAATTTTTTTCAATACACTGGAGAATTTAGAACTGGCTCCAAAAGAAGTCGTTCATGTAGGAGATCGTTTTTATAATGATGTATTTGGTGGTCAGAGAAGTGGGTTGAGTACGGTTTGGCTCAATTTGAAAGGTCATACTCAAGGGGAAGAGGTTCAGGAAGTAAAAGCCGATTTTGAAATAAGGTCTTTAAGTGAACTGCCTCGGGTTTTAAAAAAACTTTAGAGTCAAGTTAGTCTGCAATTTCTTCTAATGAAACGGTACCTGTTTTTCTATCAATAATAAATTTAACTAAGGCAAGAAAACCATCCATATCATAATTAAGTATAAAAAGAAGGTGGGTTTTCGAGTTTAGTTTAGGCCAGGCTTGGCCATCAAGCTCTTTTTGACTTAGCTGTATGGTGGATTTTTTTAAATACTTGATCATTATTTTTAGAACTTGCTCTTGGTTTAGTTCGCCGTCATTTTTGCTCTCTTCTGAGAGGTACGTGTAGTGAAAAAGTGAAGAAGGTGACTTATTAGCAAGTAAATGAAATTCTAAGAGATTGAGCGCTTCTGTATAATCTAAGGGATATCTTCTAGTTTTTTTTATTTTTTCTGAATCTTCTTTTGGTGTATTATCGATACTCTCAAGAGAAAAAATGTCACTCTTTTTCGATTTGGTGGGTAGGTCTGTATTTAGAGTATTTGCATTGGTAAAGGTCGAAAGAGACAGGAGAAAAATGATTAATTGAGCAACGGCTTTAAATGAGAACCACATTTTAACCTTACCTTCTTATAAAAGTTAATTATTGTCTGTAACAATTTTATTTGAAAGTTCATTTTTGTCTTTTTCTTTAATAGGAAAATGAAGGGAGAGGACCTTTCCACATTCTACAATGGTGTGAACCAGGCCTTCTCCTAGGTGGTCATTTTTAAGACTTTGAACAAGAGGTTCAAGTATTTTGTTCCATGTATCCTGAGGCACTTTATCGTTAATACCTTTGTCGGCCAGTATTTCAACTCGATGCTCTAAAACAGAAATCATAATGAGAATACCTGTGCGGCCCTCAGTTGTATGGAGGTTATTTTCAAAAAAAGCCTGAAGCGCTCTTTGGTGGACCTCTTCTAGCTTTTCAGCTTTTGTTGAAAAATATCTTTTTAATTGTGGGATATAGGCCAAGTAATATCCCACGATAATACCAGGGATCTGGAACCATAGAACATCTGTCGGTGTTTGAATTAAGCCAGTAAAGATTAAAAAAATTGAAGGAGTCAAAAGCCCAAGAAAAAGGGAAAGCCTAAAGTGTGAGGCAGGGTAAAAATCACTTTGAGTAAATATGGCAGGTACAATTTCTCCTGAAGTTGTTAACTCAACAGTTTTAATTGCTTCTTCCACTTTAATTTGATCTTCTTTGCTAAAATTCATTAGTAAGCCTTTTTTTCAAAATTAGTTTTTTACCAACTACCGCTGGCCCCGCCACCTGAAAAGCCGCCTCCGCCGCCTCCCCAACTTCCTCCACTTGAAAAGCCACCTCCAGAGAATCCACTACCGCCAGAAAAGCCTCCAGAGTAGTGACTACCAAAGTAAGAGAACCTGTTTCTTCTAAAAGATGAAATAATCATAAATAAAATTATGAAAACTAAGGGGAGGAGGTCTTGTATAGGAAGCGCACCAGTATTTCGATAAGTTCTCCGTCTCTGAACTTTTGGAACTTCTTTTATATCCCCTCCTAAAACTTTTAATATAAGTCCAAGACCGACATAAATGCCTTTTTCATATTCACCCTTTCTAAAGTGAACTTTCAGGTGATCTATAATTCTACCTGTTTTTAAATCTGTCAGACTGCCTTCGAGACCCTGACCAACTTCAATCCTCATTTTTTTGTCTTTTAAAGCGATAAGAAAGAGAACTCCGTCATCTTTCTTTTCGTCTCCTAGCTTCCACTTATCTACGACTTTAATACTATGACCTTCAATAGATTCTCCTTCTAGGGTGTTGGTGATATATAGTTGAACTTGAGGGCCATTTTTTTTACGAAAACCTTGGAGGATACTTTCAAAGGAGGCTTTTGTTGAAGTAGATAAAATGCCAGCTTCGTCAATGACTGGCCCCGTAAGTAAGGGGACTTCCTTGGCATTTATTACATAGGAGCTAAAAAGGAGAGTTACCAGAGTTGTAAGGTAAGCCGTTTTTAAGTATTTCATTAGAACTCCACTTTAGGCGCTTTTTGTACTTCTTCTAAATTTTGAACAGCAAATTGTGGTTTTTTAGCGTGGTTGAGGAAGAAAGAGTTATACCAACTCGTTGGAGGTACAGTTATAAGGTTATTAAAGTTTTTTATTGATTGAATGTAGCGGTTTCTTGAAACTGTAATTCTATTTTCAGTTCCTTCTAGTTGGTTTTGAAGATCTCTAAAATTTTGATTAGCTTTCAGGTTTGGGTATCTTTCTGAAACAACCATTAGTTTAGATAAGGCACTGGATAAACCTGCTTGAGCTTTTTGAAATCGCTTCATCGTTTCTGGTGTAAGTTGATCAACTTGAAGATTTATCTTAGTTGCCTTCGCTCTTGCATTAATGACTGCACTTAAAGTTTCTTTTTCATGTGAGGCATAACCCTTAACAACGTTGACGAGATTAGGAATCAAATCAGACCGTCTTTTATATTGATTTTGGACCTCGGCCCATTGGGCATCGACTTCATTGAGGGCCGTGGGAATGCTTTGCATGCCGCATGATGTAAATATAAGGAGTAAGGGCAGTAGGAAAAGCTTCTTAAGTTTCATTTTGATTTCCTCTTCTGTTTAGTTATTTTTAAGCTTTAAAAATGCGAAAGTTGAACCAAAAGGTACTATAACATTTTTTGTTGATAGGACACAATTAAAATGCTTGATGACCATTAATATGTTCACCTTAGATCCTTTTCAATAATGGCTTCTTATAAACAATTATTAAGTGATTAACATTAAGTTTCTTGAAATATTAAAAAATGGTTAAAAACGGAAAAAAAATATTGTTTTTGTGAGAAAATTCTCAGGTGTTTGAATCTGCTTGGGAGGGGTTATGAGTGATAGGAAAAAACGGTCAAATAAGAAGGATGACCTTCGTAAAATTGTGGAGATAACCCCAAATTATGTGAATGGGCCCGTCAAAAAATTGTTTGTTGATATGTTAAGTGACATGAAGGCTTCTAAAAAAATGAATCAAAACTATAAATGGTTAAAGGAGGCTTTTAAAAACTCAAGAGCTCTTTATAGTTCTAAAAAAGAAATAATGAAGCTTTCAGAAATGATGGAAAAGGGAGAAGACAATCCAGGATTAGAAGCCAATCATCTTTTGGGGAGTCGTGAGGGAAATATAAACTTTGCTAAAAGTCTTCTGGAAGAGGGGGTTATTTCTCCAGTTTCCTGGCTTTTAAAAAATTCCCCTCAGACGATGAGTAATATTTGTTTTCAATTTTCAAGCTTTAAGGAGAGAGATGAGAATATATTTCTTGTTTCCGATAATTTAAAGGAATGTTTAGAGGATAAGGATAGAGATATTGAAATAAAGCATTTAATGAAAGAAGAAACATTTTATTTCGAGTTTTTAAAAGAGGATACATATTTATATGGTACCAAAAATAAAATAAAGTCAGTTTTTATTTCTACAAAAAAAGAAATCGATAGTTACTTTAGGGAGGAGAAAACATTTTTGAGTGGCTTAGCTTTCTGTCAAGGTGAAGATGGTGTTTTAAATATTTTTTCATTTTCTCCCATAGAGATATCTTTATTTGAAAGATTTTCAGAAATTTTAGATCATGATGTAGGAAAGCACAATCAGTTAGCAACTCTAAAACTAACTAGAGATCCTGTGGCCAAGATTATTGAAGGTCAAAGCCATGT
>PAZA01000030.1 GCA_002715375.1 Halobacteriovoraceae bacterium | reverse complement strand
TGTTTTTGTTTTTGTTTTCAAAATTAATTGTCTAATATTTTATCTATGGGAAAAATAATTGGATTTATTGTTTTAGCACTTTTTGTCTTCTCTTGCGGTAAAGGCATCGCTCCTGATGAAACCTACCTTTCAAAAAGGATTATGGTTTTTGGAGTCGGTATTTATGCGACAGAGTCCGTTGCAGATGACAAGATCATAAGGGCCGCTAATGTCATGGCCCAGTATTTAGATAGTGATGAAAATGGAACTGTTGATGATGCCAAAGTCTTAAGCAAGCTTATTGAAAACAAGGCCTGTATTCTTATAACCCCCAATGAAGATTCTCCGGTCTTTCCTGCGAACATTCCTTGTAAGTATTACCAGGACCTTTATGAGACCGAAATTAAGGTTAATGGCTCTTCAGTCTCCGAAGGTTTTGATGCAACATTGGAAGAAGTTCTTCATCTTATTTCTCATCATGGCTATGCCTACGCTTACCCAGAAATCTTTGGAATGGTTTCTTATGGGGAAAATAGTGGAAGTGCTATGACAAACGCTATGGACACAGCAAGGGGTGGATTTACCAATTCAATACCTGACTCATATCCTTCTGGTGCTTGGTACACTTATACAGATGAGTCGTGCAATTATGTTTGCCAGGCAAGTGAGTACTTTTATTGGGCCTTAACAACGAAATTAGGCCTTCAGGAATATTCAGGGCGCGCAGATGAATTTGCTGAAGAGTGGAGGGTGACGAGTTCATCAGACTTTGCTTCAACAGATACTGAGATGAATGCTATTTTAAGTAAAAGTGGGGCCTATTCAGGCTTGTCTTATGACATCCCTGATGCATCACCGGATACGTCCTATACTCCAACAAATTTTACGGTAGAAGCCGTTGGCCGACCTTAAAAAGTCAGTCCTTTGATCATTTGATCTAGATCCTTTTCAAACAAGCTCCTAGAAGAACGGTCTAAAGAATCATAGGAATAGCTCATTAAGATCCATTTGTCTTTTTTATAAATTGAGACAAATTCTGTTCTTAGGTTAAAAGTTTTTAGAAACTTCCATTCAAAAGTACTCTTAAAAGCAGGGGTCTTATCATGTAAGATGAAGCTTTCATGGCCTATAAGTTTCACTTGATTCCCTGCGCTTTTTAGAAGTCTTTTTAATATGGGCGAGGCCTCCTTTAAAGGAACGCCCTTAGGAATATCCCTTATGGAAAGAGAAAAACGGGCGCCCTCAGGAGTTGTGAGGGCCATAATTTCTTCCTCACCAACAAGGTCTGACTTTTGACTTCCTTTGGGGAATCTTAACTCTAGAGAAGGCTCTTTGGTTCTTTTAAAAAAGTTCTTTTGAGTAACACCTTCACTTTTTGAGGCCCAGGTAAAAGGTTTTTCTTTATTCGCATTAGAAATATAAGAGTTAAGCTTTTGAAGAATTTCTTCTTTTTCTTTAAGGGGAGAGTTGGATACCACAGAAGGAAGGATGAACTCATCCATTAAGGCCTTGGGAATAAAGTTTTGCCCTCCTCGGAGGTGGCTTGTAAAAATAACAACCATATTTCTGTCAGGAACAACATAGATAAACTGTCCCATAAAACCTACCGCCATATAATAATTTTCGATAGGGTCCCTTTTAACCAAGTTAAAGTTCCATTTACGACGCCATAATTTTTCGAGTTTATACATGGCAGGCCCATTCCACCACTGATAACCATAATTTTCGTAAATATCAGATTTCAATCGTGTTTGAGTTGAGGCCTCAATCCAACTTTTAGATAGTACCTGCTTTCCTTCCCAAACACCTTTATTGAGAAACAGTAACCCAAATTTGGCCATATCCCTTGGCCTCATATGCATTCCACCCCAACCAATATGGACTCCTCTTGGGTCAAGCTGCCATTTTATATGGGACTTTGATATACCAAGGGGGTCGAAAAGATACCTTTGAGCAAAATCTTGGGGCTTTATTTTAGTCGCTTTAAATAAAAGGGCAGAGATTAAATAGCTAACACCATTACTATAATCAAATTCTTTTCCTGGTTCTTCTTTAACAGGGAGGTTTAAAAGGTAGTGAACCCAATCTTCTTGGGTCCTCATTTTGGTCAGCCCTTTCCATTTATAGCGCCAGTTGTCTTCCGTTTTAAGTCCCGAACTCATCATTAGGAGGTGTTCTAATGTCATGTTCTTGAGTTCTTCCCCCTTTCTAGATGAGATTTTCTCAGGAAAAAAATTGATGACCCTTTCTTTCACACTTTTAATATAACCTTTATCAATAGCAATTCCGACTAAAGCTGAAAGGACGCTTTTTGTTACAGAGTGGATGATATGCTTGTCACCTTTTTTAAAAGGGTACTTATAATAGTCCGCGACTAAAAAGCCATTTCTAATGATAGAGATGTTATCAATGTTATAATCTTCATCTTTTATAATTTTAAACATGTCCGCTAATTTTTGAGAGTTCATCCCTTGTTTTTCAGGACTGGTTTCTTTCCATGATTTAGTCGGCCAATAAGAGGGGATTGCTGGACCTTTTTTAAAAAGAGGAGGTTTCGTTTGACAGGATAGTAAAATAAAGGGGAGAAAAAAGAGGATCTTAAGCATAGTTTAATACCTTTATTTTAAGCTTTTAATGAAGGTTAAAATAATTTCAAAGGATATCAAGGATAACAGAGTATGAAATCAATTGGCCAATTCAAAAACTAAATTTTAAAGGCCATTTTTTCTTATCCAATTTTCATTAGGTGATTTTGGTCTGTATTTTTTTCGGGTTAATTTTTCCATATAGTCTGTGATTTCTCCATCAATCAACCAGTTCTTTTTAGACCAAACCTGTTTTTGTCTCTTAATATAAGCTGTTCTGCAGATAGGGTTAATGACCTGCCTTGAAACAGGCAAGAAGTGATAAGGAAATTGATCTTTAATAAAGTCCACGGCCGATATGCAATAGTCTAACCGTAAAGGCGGCGTAAAATCTCTTTTGTATTTATCTTGCAGGTTTAAAATCCTCTTTTTGATCTTATCTGCCATGACTCTTGAGTAAGGATAAGAATAATTAATTGTTTCATCCCAAGCAGGGCTTATATAATTTTTAAAGTCAAAGGTGTTTTTATCATTCATGACCCATTTATTATTCACACATTTGATATAGGGACCTTTGGGGCGAGTTGTTTTTACATAAGGGGTTTTACCATCTTCATCAATGAGGTTATCCCAAAAAACCATCCCCATCATATTGGCCGCTAGGTCACCATAGGAAAAAATACCTGAGGCCTTAAGGCCTAGGATAGTATTTTCAAGCCAGTAACCGTGGTCCACTGCTTTTTGCAATTCTTTGTAATTTTCTTTTGTTCTTAAATGATATTCGTAACCTTGACCTATCCAGTGCCCAAACTTATCACTCCCAATAATAAGATTAAAGCTCTTCCCAAGTCTTTTGTATTCAACTCTGACAACGTTTCCTAAAACAAATTTCATAGGAATAGATTCTTTCCAGGTAATATCTTGATAGATTGAAAGTTTCCTTTTTGTATTCATAACTGGAAATTTAAACTTACCTGATTTGTCTTTTCCTTTATTGATAGAAGTTTCTAAAACCCCTCCCCAACCAAAGCTCATGGAAGGTTTGTATTTATTTCCAGAAGGAAAGATTACTGGAACATTGGAAGATAATTTTTGGACCATGGAAAATTTAAGCCTTTTGATACTACACTTTTTAATAATCCTCTTATTGGCAGCTTTAACGGCTTTTTTCATTTGAAAGCGGACAAAACGATTAAGAGCAGGATAAGAGTTTGGAAGCTTCATTATTTTATCGTAATCAGTTAATGAATCAATTTCGCTACTAAGAACCGGTTTCCCGAAAAAGAGGCCAAAAGTAAATATTAACTTAATGAAAATAAAAAAGTATTTTGAAAACATCTTATACCTCAAAATAAATAAGAGAACTTGAGGTCTTATCGGAAATTAGGAAATTTCCCTTGAAATTTTTATGGTAAATTTGGTGTTTAAAGGTTGTTTGAAGGTCGTTTGATTATGGCCTGAAATGGGTTTGAAATTGGTTTGAAATTTGTTTGAAATTAGTTTGAAATAAAAAAGGCTTCCTAAGAAGCCTTTTTTATTTATGAAGTTTTTAAGAAACTTTTATTTAAGCTTTGAAAACCTAAGTTTTTTTACTGGGTAACCTAATTCTTTCGCGTAACGAACATATTCATTGTAAAGGCTTCTTGGCATAGAAGGAGTTTTTGACATAATCCAAAGGTCGCTTCGGCCTCTTCCTCCAACCATAACATATTGATAGTCTTCATCAATTTTTATGATATTGTAATCAGCTTTGACTCTAAAAAGTCTCGTGAAAAAGCTATTAAAGCTTACTTCAAGTTCAGAGTTTGTTTCAAAGTTAACGATTTTCGCCTGACCTGAAATAGTCGATGTTCTGTTTCTTTTCTTGTAACAAGTGTTTAGAAGAGAAATTTCCTCTTCGCTTACAATTTTGTATTCCGCTGTTTGAAGAAGGCACTTTCTATTAAAAAACTGGGGAAGAGAGGATATTGTGTACCACTTTCCAACAAAGCTTTCTACGTCGACGATTTTTTTTGTATGAACAGGTCCGTTTGAAGCTATCGCTGTTGGTAAGCTAAAAACAACCATAATGGCCAATAGTAAATTTCTCATAATATCTCCTGAAAAAAAAAGTAATTTCTAATGCATTCTTTATATAGGATGAAAAGCCCAAAGGGATGTAGACATAAATTAGACGTATTGAGCTTAATAAAAACAAGCGCTTAGACCGTGAATATCTTCCTCCCTCATTTTAAAAAGGCCCTTATTTCAAGGAATTCCATTAAAAAACCGATTAGTAAAGTATGGTAATAAGTAAAATTTATTTAAAAACGGCCATATTGTTTTTCATAACCTTTTCGCTCTCTGTAGGGGCAGCTTCACCCTCTTTGGTTTTAACGAATGATAAAAGCTTTTATGAATTGGGTCTCCACCTCGATATTTTGGAAGATAAAACTTCAAAAATGGCCATCCATGAGGTTAAAAAATCCAAAGACTTTAAAAAAAATAAAAAAAAGGTCCCTAATTTCGGTTTTTCAAAGTCGGCTTTTTGGGCCAGGTTTAAAATTAATAACAAAAGTGATGAAAAAGTCTGGGTCCTCTCTTTTAATAATTATCAGCAAAATGATGTTTCCTTGTACAGGTTTACGAGCAAGGGGTGGCAAGAACAGCTAAGCGGAGATAATCACGATTTTTCAACCAGAGGAGTTAAGGCCAAACCCATAACGTTTGTTCTCACTCCGGGTAAAGATTCTCTTTATTTTATAAAAGTGAAGGGGGTGATTAGCCAGATTAACCTGGACCTCTCCACACCACTTCACTTTGTAGGTGTTCAAACCAAGGAGGATTATATCCTTGGTATTTTCTTTGGCCTAATTATTACAATGATCATTTACAACCTTTTTGTGTTTATTTCAACAAGAAATGAAAGTTCCCTTTTATATGTAGGTTATGTTGTTTTTGTTGGACTTGTTTTTGCTAATGTTCAAGGCTATTCACAAAGATACCTTTTCCAAAACCTCCCTTGGATGAATAACTATGGCTATATTATTTTTATGGGGCTTACAGGTTTCTTTGTGACGTCATTTACAAACTCGTTTTTGGAATTAAAGAAGGCGACTCCAAAGCTTTATAAGGCGATGATGGTCTGCATCTTTTCAAACCTTCTTTTAATTCTTTCCGTTTTTATATTACCCATTAAGTGGTCCGTTCTTTTTATGAATATCAATCTTCTTTTTTATACTCCCATTATTTTTATTTGCGGGGTTGTAAGAACGAAAATGAACTATAGGCCTTCAAGATATTTTTTGGCCGCTTTTGGAGTTCTTATTGTTACAGTTATTATAAATACGTTGATGATATTTAAAATTCTTCCTAATGTTATCTTCTTTAGACAATACGGAACACTTCTAGGTCATGCGCTTGAACTCATATTTATATCAATGGGACTTGCTGATCGGTTCAACCTCTTACAGGAGGAGGCCCTTGAAAAAGAAAAAATGGCCTTGGAAATCCAGAAAAACTATGCCTTTAATTTAAAAAAAGAGGTCGATAAGAGGACTGTTGAACTTAGAGAAAAAAATGAATACTTAAAGAGTTATGATTATACAGTGGCCCACGACCTGACAAACCCCATTGGAGTTGCTTTAACCTACATAGATTATTACCAAAGATTGGATCCGGAAAAAAAAGAAAAACGTGAAAATCTAATTTCAAAAACAAAAGAGGCCATTGAAAAATCTTTGGCCATTATTAATGGTATTCTTCTTAACTTTACTGTTGATAAAGTTGATCTAACAAGAAGAAACTTTATAAAAATTGTTGAAATGGCCCTTGATCAACTCGAGTTAAAAGTAAAAGAAAAAAATGCCAATATCATTTTGGATTTAACTGCGGAAGAATTAATCTGCAATGATGTGTCAATGTATCAGGTTTTTACAAATCTTATATCGAACTCCTTGAAATATTCAAAAGAGGAAGGTGTTGAAATTAAGATCTCTTCTTTTTTAAAGGAAGAGGAGGTTTTTATAAAAGTCATTGACAATGGTATTGGTATTGAAGGGGAAAAGCTTAAGTCTATTTTTAATTTAAAATCGAGAGAAGAAAGGGAAGAGTTAAAAGGTAAGGGGGTCAAAGGTCACGGAATTGGTCTTAATATTGTTCAACGGTTGGTTAAAGAAAATAACGGAAGAGTTGAAGTTGAATCTGAATTAGGGAAGGGAACAACATTTACCCTTATTTTCCCTGATAAATAATCTTCTTCTCTTACCAGGGTTCTTTTAGAAAAGAATTTGTTTATAATAAAAGAGGTGTTAAAAGGGAGTTAAAGGTTTAGTCCTATGAAAAAAGAAGTCTTGTGTTCATTTTTTTTTCTTTACCTCATTTGTAATACGACACAAGCGGATATTTATGAGTCTGAACGTCAAGAAATGGTACGGGTTATAAAAAGGCATTCGGAAGGGAATAAAAGTTTTTTTGAAAAAGGAAAAATGGAGCCTAAGGTCTTAGAGGCCATGGGAAAAATCGAAAGGCATCAATTTGTTCCGAAAGACCTTAAGGGTTATGCTTATAGTGACCGCCCTCTCCCCATCGGTTACGGCCAGACTATTTCTCAACCTTATATAGTTGCCTTAATGACAGACCTTTTAAATATAAAAGAAAACGATAAGGTTTTGGAAATTGGAACAGGTTCTGGTTATCAGGCCGCAGTTTTATCACCTTTGGCCAAAGATGTTTATACGATTGAAATTATTCCGCCTCTAGGAAAAGAGGCCAAAAAGAAGTTTGAAAAAGTATCGTTAACAAATATCACTTCAAAAGTGGCCGATGGCTATTATGGTTGGAAAGAAAAGGCACCCTTTGATGCCATAGTTGTAACGGCGGCTGCCAGTCATGTTCCGCCTCCCCTTATTAAACAACTTAAAGTAGGGGGGAGGATGGTGATCCCTGTTGGAAATCCTTTTTCCGTTCAATACTTAATGATTGTTGAAAAAAATAAAAAAGGGGACGTTAAGACGACTCAAGTGTTACCGGTTCGCTTTGTCCCTTTTACAGGTAAGATGGGACAATGATTAATTTTTCCGTTTTTCTTATTTCTTTATCGGCCCTTTCCTATGAAGTTCTTTTAATCCGGCTTCTTTCCATAGAAAGGTGGCAAGACTTTGTCACCATGATTATTGGGCTTGCTCTTTTAGGTTATGGAGCAAGCGGTACCTTCGTTCATTTAACAAGAAAGTTTTGGGAAAAAAACCTTGGTCTCTTTACTGGCGGTAGTGCTTGTGATTTTGCCTTAAGCGCCTTTTTTTGTTTTATCTTTTCTCAAATGATCCCTTTTAACCCAATGGATTTTCTTTGGAATTCTGGCCAATTTTTTTACCTTTTGGGTTTAAGTTTTCTTTTTATCCTTCCTTTCTTTTTTGCAGCAACAACTATTGGCTCCCTTCTTTCTTCTGGGAGGTTTTCCCTTGAAAAACTTTACGCCTCAGACCTTTTAGGCGCTGGTGTCGGTGGAGGTCTTATTGTTTTCTTTCTTAATTATATAGACCCCTATATTTGCCTAAAAATAATTTCAACTTTGGCCCTCCTAGGTTCCCTTCCTCTTTTTCATTTAAAAGGAGGGGAATTCCCTTTTAAAAAGGTTTTTAATTTTTTACCACTATTTTTAATGGTCTTTATTTGGTCTTTTCCACTCAAACAAAAAACCCATTCTTTTAAACCGTTAGAAAAAATAAAACTGATTCCCGAAACCAATGTAAAACAATTAAAGAATGGCCCTATGGCGCAACTTCACCTTTTGGAGTCAGAAAAAACACCCTTCCGTCATGCCCCTGGGCTATCTTTAAAAGAGGCACCTCTAAAATTTCCTAAGCAGTGGGCCCTTTTTAAAGACGGAATGGGTTTTACTGTCTTCCACCCGGATGGTTTTCCAAATTATGTCAAATCCCTAACCTCCGCCCTTCCTTATGCGCTAGATTCTTCTTCAAAGAAAAAGAACCATGTTCTTTTGTTAACATTGGATGACGACACCCTTTGGTGGCAGGCCTATGGCCTTAAGGCCAAAAAAGTGACAGCGGTTTTTGAAGATGAAAGGATTTTTGATTTATTTCTAAGTCCGAAGAAAAGAGGGCAGGGTAATTTTGTTAAAGAGAAATGGAGGGTTTATTTAAATCAGATTAAAGGAAAGGAGAGGTTTGCCCTCATTCAAGTCCCCTTGTCCTTTTTTAAGAAAGACTCAGGAGGACCTACCAGTTTAAAGGAAGATTATAATTTAACCAAAGAGTCCTTTGGCCTTTTATTTGAGTCACTGGAAGAAAAGGGCCAGGTTGTTTTTAACCTTCCGATGGGGCTACCTCCAAAGAAATATGTAAGGCTTTTAGGCAACCTCAGTTCCCAAATATCTATAGAAACCCTTAAAAAACAATTAATGGTTATAAGAAACTGGGATACACTTACCCTCCTTTTTCAAAAAGGGCCTCTTGAAAAAGAACAATTGAAAAGACTTAAAACATTTTCTCAAAAAAAGAACTTTGATCTTGTTTATTACCCTGGAATAGAAAAAAAAGAGGCCAATCATTTCCACCGTTTAAAGGCCCCTCTTTTTTATGAGGTTACCCAAAAAATCCTGTCGAATCAGGGAAAAGAATTTCTTAAAGGCTATAAATACAAAGTTGACCTTGTAACTGATAACAATCCTTTCTTTTTTGATTTTTATAAATCTGAAAGCTTTTTGGAACTCTGGAAATTAAGAAAGCGTGGAGGCATGGGTCTATTAGATTGGGGGCCACTATTTATAGGGGTCTTAATTATTCAAATCGTTTTTCTTGGGGGAGCTTTTATTTTACTCCCTCTTATTTTATCGAAGAAGAAAGAAGTGGCCTTTAATGTAAGTGCTAAAAAAGGACTTTATTTTTTTCTTATAGGGCTTGCTTTTTTCTTTGTGGAAATAACTCTTATTAAGCGCTTTATTCCGCTCCTTGGTTACCCCCTTTTATCTCTTGTCTTTGTTCTTGTGGTCCTTCTTTTGGGTTCAGGTTGTGGAAGTTATTTTTTAAAGTGGCGTAAACCGAAATGGCCTTTCTTTCTCTTTTTTATTTTTTATGGCACCTTGGTGGGAGGCTTTTTCTTTTATAAGATGGACCTTTTACTCAATTTTAGTTCCTTTTTAAAATACCTTTTGGTCTTTCTTTTCCTTTTCCCTTTGGGTTTTATGATGGGGATGCCTTTCCCTCTAGGTCTTGATTATTTAAAAACAAAAGATAAGAGCTTTATTCCTTGGGCCTGGGCCATAAATGGCCTATCCTCAGTTTTTAGCATTCCTCTCGTCACTCTTGTCTCGATTAATTTTTCTTTAGGGGTTACTTTTTTTCTTGGTCTTATTGTCTATGGAGTGGCCTTTCGTCTTTTTGCTAAAAATTTGTAAAAAACATCACTATTTGTAGTTTTTACCAGGATTAGTTACAAAGTTGTTTTCCTAAAAAAGTTATTCTTGTATATAGAATTGAAAAAGGTTCCAATATGATAAAGCTTTCCTTTGAATCACAATTAAACGTAGACAAAAATGTCTTGATTGAGCAGGCTTTTTCCATGCCTGGGGTTAACTTTGAGCTTTCTCCATGGATCAAATTAACTTATCCTAAAGGCGCTGGCGCTGATCCTTTAAAGGAAAATATAAAGGCTCCAGGACGATTTCTTTTTAAAAGTTGGTTTCTTGTTCTTGGCCTTATTCCCATCGATTATTATTCATTTTATTTCATTTCCCTTTGCCAGGAGGGGCATTTTCATGAAAGCTCATCATCTTTAACTTATAAGAAATGGTATCATATTAGAGATATTTCATCTTCGGAGGAAGGGTCTTTTGTGAAAGACGATCTTGAAATTACTCCTCGCCTCCCAGTTTTATCTCCCCTGATCCGTTTTTTAGTCCGCCTTGTATTTCTTCACAGGCACAACGTTTTAAGAAAGAAATATAATAAAAGTTGAATCAATAGCATTCCTCTCTTTTTCCATTTTGTTTCGCTATAATCGATTATAGGAGCTAAAAAAAAAGTCCATAGATACAAATATGTCCATAAAATAAAATTTATTTATCTTGTTAAACATCGAAGCTCCATTATATTCTATGGCCTAACCTTTATTTCCTACATTTATCTTCTTTTAAATGACAAACTAGATCTTTATTACAGGGGAAATTGAGAAGTATCCAAATTAAGCATATATAAGGACAGATTTAGTTTTTACTCTTTCTTATAGGTAGGCACTCAATGCTTAATTTCTTATCTAAGGCCAAAAAAAATTTAAAAGATGATATTTTATCAGGTTTAACGGTTTCTCTGGCCCTTATTCCAGAGGCCGTTGCCTTTTCTTTTGTTGCAGGTGTTGAGCCGCTTGTAGGGCTGTATGCTGCTTTCCTAGTTGGTTTGATCACATCTATTTTTGGTGGGCGTCCTGGAATGATTTCTGGAGCTACCGGAGCTTTGGCCGTTGTTATGGTTTCTTTAGTTTCAAATCACGGTGTAGAGTACTTGTTTGCAGCTGTCGTTTTAATGGGAATCATTCAAATGCTTGCAGGTGTTTTGAAATTAGGAAAATTTGTCCGCCTTATTCCACATCCAGTGATGTTAGGTTTTGTTAATGGCCTGGCCATTGTTATTTTCCTAGCTCAATTATCACAGTTTAAGTTTGTCGATTCAGAAGGTATAAGTCATTGGCTTCAAGGGAACGATATGTCTATCATGCTTCTTCTTGTTGCTTTAACTATGGGGATTATTTATTTTTTACCAAAATTAACAAAGGCCATTCCATCCTCTCTCGCCGCTATTGTAAGTGTCACAGGACTCGTTTATTATTTTGGATTAGATACAAGAACAGTCGCTGATATGGCATCAGTAGGAGGAGGACTTCCAACGCTTCATATTCCAAGCGTACCTTTAAATTTGGAAACATTAAAAATTATTCTACCTTATTCCTCCATTTTGGCCGCCATTGGTTTAATAGAATCTTTAATGACCTTACAGCTTGTCGATGAAATTACTGAAAGTAGGGGAGATACAAACCGTGAATGTATTGGGCAAGGTTTTTCAAACCTTGTAACGGGATTTTTCGGCGGAATGGGCGGATGTGCTATGATTGGGCAAAGTATGATTAATGTAAATTCAGGAGGCCGGGGTCGTGCTTCTGGAATAACAGCAGCTTTATGCCTTCTCTTTTTTATTGTTGTAGGTTCATCAATGATTGAAATGATTCCTCTTGCAGCTTTAGTAGGAGTCATGTTTATGGTTGTTATTGGAACTTTTGAGTGGTCAAGTGTCCAAATCTTAGGAAAAATACCAAAGTCTGACGCCTTTGTTATTATTTTGGTATCAACGGTAACAGTCTTTTCAGATCTTGCGGTTGCGGTTTTTTGTGGTGTTATCGTTTCATCTCTTGTTTTTGCTTGGAAAAAATCGGAGCGGATAAACTCTAAAAACCATATAGATGAAGAAGGTTTCAAACACTATAAACTTAAAGGGCCTCTCTTCTTTGGTTCTGTTCAAAGCTTTCAAAATATTTTTGATCCTAAAAATGATCCTCTTAAAGTTTACTTGGATTTTGGAGAATCAAGAGTTTGTGATTATTCTGGGATTGAAGTGATTAATAACTTGGTTGCTAAATACAAGGTCTTAAAAAAAGATATTTATATTAAAAATTTAGGGCCTGATTCACAAAATATTATAAGTAATGCTGGTATTATTTTTGAAGGAAAAGTTTTAAAGCCTTTAAAATTATCTTAGTCTTTTTTTAAATATTATGAATGCCATTTCTAATTAAACAATTTTTTTTAAACATCATTTTTTTGTAAGGTTAAAACTTTTACCTCTTTTTTCTCTAATTCCCATTTCTCATACATTAAAATATACAACAAATATATTAGAACACCATAATTTGTTTATCTGAAACTTTATCATATGTATTGAAAATACAATGGGGTGATCTAAAAAAAACCTTATTAAAGTGAAGTTTAAATAAAATTTTATGTTTTTAAACCTCAATAAATAAATTTTCCATTCTTAAATTTAAAAAGGAGTAAAGGAATATATATGAAATTCAAAAAAAATCCCTTGATTTTAATTCAAAATTTGGAATTATAGAAAGGTATTTAATTTTAATTAGATGATAAGAGTCAATACGGATCGAAAGGAAATTGAAAAAAAAGTTGATAAGTAAAATAATAAATTGCTTAAAACATGGGATTGAAGGTGTTATTTAATCAAAGAAAAATGCCTAAAAATTATTTTGAAGAAACTTATAATATCGCTTCTGAACCTTCCTTGGCGGCTTGTTTTTTCATGCTCTGTAAAAAAAGACCTGATGAAAAAATTGTATATTGGAAAGACCAAGAAGGTAATTTTTCTAACTCTCTTTCAAATTATGAAGTTCTAAAATTTTCTTATCTTATTTCTCAAATTTTAAAGTCAAATAATCCAAAAGTTGGAATCATTTCTTCTAATAACCCTTACTTATATCCTGTAGAGTTGGCGGTCTTTTTAAAAAAGGGTGTTTCTATTTCAATCTATGAAACGGATTCATTAGAAACAGTTTCTTCTAAGCTTAAACTATCCCAAGCAGATACTTTAGTTTGTGATGAAAAAAGCTTTAGCAAAATTAAAGATATGGATTTTAAATCCAATTCAAAAATAAAACAGATTCTTCTTTTAGAAAAATGTAACGTTCCGGAAAAGTTTGAAGATAAAAATGAAATCATAATAGAGGAAGTTTGGCCTAGTAAGCTCAATATTAATAAGCCTCTAGAAGAAGAGAAAATAAGAGAAATGATTTCTACGATTAAAAAGGATGATATTGTAAAGCTCATTTTTACGTCCGGGACAACAGGGACCCCAAAATTAATTCCTCTTTCTCATCACAATTTTCTTACAACCCTTAGGGGCTGGATTAAACTTATGAATTGGAGTAAAATTCACCGACTTCCTAGTTTTTTACCTAATGCCCATGTTTTTCAATCTGCAGCTGTTTATTTAGGGTTTTTGGGTATTTTTCAACATTATATAACTTCAAAGGTCGATTTAGGTTTGGACTTGAAAAAAATTAAGCCAAATATTTTAATAGCAGTCCCTTTAGTTTATGACACCTTTAAAGGGAAAATTATCGATAAATTAAAAGGCTTACCATTTTTAAAAAATTTTAATTTCTATCAACCTCCTAAAAATAACAAGATTCTTAACTTTTTGGCACGTTATATTTTTGGGAGGTTAATCGTTTTTAAATTAGGCTTAGAAAAATGCCAGTGGTTTATATGTGGAGGGGCACCATTACATAATAATACATTTGATTTTTTTGACAATGTATTAGGAGTTAAAATCAGGCAAGGTTATGGAATGACAGAAACAGCTGCGGGAATATCAGCGAATGGTGGGGATGTTAAAAAAGGTAGTGCTGGAATAGTTCTTGAGGGTGTTCAAGTCAAAATCGGTAGTGATGGATTACTTTATGTAAAGGGAGAAACTGTTAGTCAATTTGGTTATAATTTTGAAGAAAAAATTATTAAAGATGACGGATACTTTTGTACCGGTGATTATGCTGAATTAGATGAAGAAAACTTTATTTATCTCAAAGGGAGAAGTGGTAATAGAGTTAAAATGGCCAATGGAAAATACTACAATATAGAACAAGTGTCAGAGGATATCTGCTCTAAATTTAGTGAATTTCACTTTGTTGTTCCTGTAATTGAATCAAGAAATAAAGGAATCCTTGTTGTCACTTTAAATGATCACTTAGATAAGTTAGGGCCAAATGAAACCAATAACATTTTAGAATCTCTGGCAGAAATAAAAAAACTTCCTCAATTTGAAAAAATTGTAGTCTATGAAGAGTTTACAGTTGAAAATAATTTTTTAACACCAACTCAAAAAATAAAATTCAAAGAAGTCATCAATCACTATTTAAAAACAAATGAGAAATTAACCAAGTGACTTTCTGATTATAAATATTAGGCTCCTACCTTATTTATTATTTTTAAGGACCAATTTTTTTAAAATTTTATTTTTGGTTTTTTTGATTCTTGGATGACTTTAAGGAAAAAATTAAGAATTAAGAATTAAGATTATCTTTAAATAAACTCCCTTAAAGGAAAGAAAAATGGGCCTATTTTATGGAACTTATTATAGAGTGGACATTATTTATTAGATATATATTACTTTAAATTTACCGTCTTCACAGCTGAAAGATAGGGACTTTTCAACCTTAAAGTTTACGGTTAAGCTTTTTATTTCATTATCTGTATCATCCCACCAACTAACCTCTGACTGATTTCCAAGGCTGACTATAATTCCCCGAAAGTTCTTGGATTTAACCTTTTTCCTAATCATAGATTCCAAACTCATTAACCGCTCCTGATAATAAAATATTAAGTCTTCTTAACAATTTTTTTAATTGTATTAACCATGAAAGGGGGTGAACAAAAGCTGAAAACAGAAAAGCTTTAAGGAGAGGTTAAATAACTTTGATTGGTAAGGAAAATTATTTAAAATATCTAAGTTTGACCCAACTTATAGTTGTTTAGCGATAAGAAAAAAAGAAGAGTTTAAGGGAAGCCCCGGTGAAGCCGGGGCACTAACTATTTAAAATTACATGATTTCTTCAATTAACTCTTTAATGGCCTCAGGATCAGTTTCATTCTTTTCAGAAGCTTTTTCTATTAGAGAATCTAGCCCATCGTCAACAAGCGCTTCTGAGGCTTCCTTGAAAGAGATTCCTAGAACTTCATTGGTAAAGTAATCTCTTTCTCTCTCATTAAGACCTCTTTTATTTTGAATTTTTCTGTAAGAAGACAGAAGTCTAGAGAGTTTTTCCGCCCTTTCACTTGAAAAACCGTAATTATAAAGATTGTCTTTTATATCTTCTATTTCTACGGATTCGATTGATGCGCCTAAAGCTTCTAAGTCTTTTTTTGCGGCGCCATTTTCACTAAAATAATAGTTTCCTGATGCATCGGTAAATTCATAATTACTGAGGCGACCTCCATAATTCAATTTGGACACTTTTGTTACTTCGACGGCCTCCCAGATTATATAATATATCACATCCTGACTGTTTAAAGTTCCGGTATAAGAAGACATATCAATATAGTAAAACTTTCCCTTTAAAGTGTCTTCATAGATAAAAGCATTTTTATTTGAAGGTGCTGATCTGGCGTCATTTCTATCTTTACTGGTGGAAACATATTGCTTCATGAGGTTCATGTTCGGATCAGCATTGATAATTGAAACACCTAGTGCAGCGGCATTAAATGCATCACCTTTTGCACCGGTATCGCCTTTATCACCTTTTGCACCGGTATCGCCTTTATCACCTTTTGCTCCGGTATCGCCTTTGTCACCTTTCGAACCAGTATCACCTTTTGGTCCTTGTGCTCCAGTATCGCCTTTTTCACCTTTTGCTCCAGTATCGCCTTTATCGCCTTTTGCACCGGTATTGCCTTTATCACCTTTTGAACCAGTATCGCCTTTATCACCTTTTGCACCAGTATCACCTTTTTCTCCTTGCGCTCCTGGTATACCTTGTGGACCAGTGTCACCCTTGTCCCCTTTTGGTCCACCGCAAGAAACAAACCCCAGAACGAGTGCTAATAAAAGTATTCTTTTCACTTTTGCCCCTTTAAAAATAGTTTATTAATTTAAGAATCTTGGAAAATAACAGATGTATAACTTATTTTGCAAACATATATTTAAATAGTCGTAAAAATATTGAAGGAAGGTTCGTTCCGCTATCAAGCTTAATTCAACGTTGCAACAGCTATATTAATTAAAAAAAACTTTTAAAAATATTCAACCAATCTCTTTCTCTTTTTTTGTTACTTCCTAAACATCTCCTATATTAAAAAAGATCCCTTTTTAAACAGATGCTCTTTATATTTCCTTTATTTTTTTTCCCTTTCGCTCAAACTAACGGGGAGGAAATCATTGTCATTCTTGGACTTCAACTTGATTTTAAAAACTACAAAAAATTTTATCGTTTAAGAAAATAGAGTCAAAATGGCAAAAAAAGTAAGAGATAAAAAGAATAATTCGACCAGGCATATTTTTGATAAAAAATTTAAAAATGTTACTTATTACTGATCTGGTCGATTTTTAAAACCTTCAGTTGCTTAAAAGGATTCTATTATGATTGCTTTTTCAAATGGTAAAAAGTTCGAATACTTAGGACCTAGTAGCTGGTCCTTCCACCGACGCCTTAAGGGCCATGGTCTAAATGATATTATTGGAATCGGCAGTAAAGAAAATTATGTTACGGTTTTTGACTTAGGGGGTAAGTCAATAAAAGACCAGCCGTAATGAAATTCTTTGCTTTAGGGAATTCAAAAAATAAAATTTATTATAAAATTATCACAATAGGAAAAAATAGTTAATTAATTAATTGATTGATTCGGTTAATTCTTTTACAAGAATAACCGTTAAAATTCCAAGTTTATAACGATGAGGAATAAATTGGTGGATATCTTTAAAGATAAAAAAATATTAATTGTTGATGACAATGAGAAAACGATTCAACTTATCGGTGATTACCTTAGGTCTAATGGTGATTTTATTACCTCAGTTGCTAAAAATGGAAGAGAAGCAATAGACCGTGCTGAAAAAAATAGGCCGGATCTGATTATAATGGATATCAATATGCCAATCATGGATGGTCTCCAGGTTTGTGATAAGTTAAAAAGTAAAGAAAGTTTAAAAAATGTCCCTGTTATTTTTATTACCGCACAAGATTCCATTGAAGATAAGGTGAAGGCCCTGGATGGTAAAGGAAATGATTTTATTACGAAGCCATTTTATGAAGAAGAGCTTATCTTAAGGCTTAAGTTACACTTAACTTATGAAGAATCAAGAAGAAAAATGATCACCTACTTTGAAGAACTAAACCTTTTACTCCAAAACACAAATAGACCCATATTTTGTATTAATGAAAAGGGAATCATTTTATCCCCAATGTCAAAAGAAAGTGAAAAATTATTGGGTATTAATTGTGAAGGGCAATCTATAATAAAGACTTTATACAAAGATTTGGATTCAAAAAAATTAGAGGAAACAATTGCTTTAATTGAGTCTATTTCAAACATCAAAAAGGATGATTGGGAAAAAATTCAAGGAAAATTTCCAACCAAAATAAGTTATAAAGATAAGAATGAAAACAGCTTGATTTTGGATATCCTCTATAATCCGATTTGGGCGTTTGATGATTCAATCTTAAAAATTCAATTAATTCTTAATTAAGAATTAATTTTTTTTAGCGCTTTTTCTAATTTCTCTGTTGCTTCATCCATTAATTTCTCAAGTAAATTAATATTAAACTCTTTTGCATGTTTCTTGATTCTTTGAAGAAAAGGTATCAAAGTTTTTAGCTCTTTGTTCATAAATTCCTTTTCTAAGGACTCAGCTTCTTTTTCTATAATAGAAACAGACATTGAATTCTTCCATTCTTCAAGTTTTTCAACTAAACTCTGTATTGTTTTTTCATCAGTTTTGGCTATCTCTTCTGGAATTAATATTTCAAGGTCACTTGCTTTTTCATCTTTTGGAATACTACTTGGAATTAAAAAGCGTCCTATTTCATTAATAAAATCAACTTCTTCAACTGGTTTTTGTAAAAAACTTTGAAATTTCTTTTTAACTTTATCATCTAACTTTAAGGCGGAAATTAAAATGACAGGAGTATTTATATTTTCACTTCTTAAAATTTCTAGAAATTTATCTGCATTCAAACGAGGCATGCTAAAATCGGTCAAAATTAATTGGGGACGATACTGCTTTACTTTTTCAATAACTTCATTTCCATCTTTTGCGGTTCTTACTTTAAGATTATAGGTTGATAGGTAGGCCTTATAGAGTTCTATATTTTGGGCGATATCGTCTGCAATAAGAATACTTTCTCCAGAAAAATCATAAGATTCCACATCCTTCGTCTTTAAAATTTGCTCAAATTTTAAAGTAGGGACTATTGGTAATAAGATAGTAAATGAGCTTCCTTTACCTACATTAGAGGATACTAGAAGTTCTCCGTCTAATTTTTTAATAATTTTTTTTGAAATATAAAGTCCCAAACCACTTCCCCGTTCTTCAAATTGAACGTTTTTATGAAATTGGCTAAAAGGTTCAGTACCAACAGACTCTAACTGGTCGGGGCTTAACCCAATACCTGTGTCAGAAACAGTTAATTTTAAAATAAATTCATCTGACTTATCCCCAGAAGGTTCTTTTTCATCAATTTTGTTATGGTTTTCAATTTTTATTTTTATGTGGCCCTTTTTAGTAAATTTCAAGGCGTTATTTAACAAATTATCTAGAATTTGTTTAAGTGCCAACTCGTCACTTTCCACCCATTTAGGCGTATTATTTTCTATTTCTAGTCCAAAAGATAAACCTTTAAGCTCACACTCAGATTTAAAAGGAAGAGAAATAGAATCCAAGGAATCTCTTAAATTAAAGCTTTTTTTAGAGAGCTTTAGTTCCCCGAGGTCTATTTTCGTGAAATCATGAATTGAATTAACTAATCTTAAAAGTGATTTTCCACTAAAGTTGATCGAGTCGGCGAACCTTTTCTGTTCATTCCCTTCAATTGAAAAATATTTTTGAAGCAGTTGTGAAAAACCTAAGATGGAGTTTAAAGGTGTTCGTAATTCGTGGCTTAAACTTGCAAAGAATTGATTTCTTTCTTTTTCAAACCTTTTTAAAGATTTATTGGCCTCATCTAATTTTAGGGTGAGTTCTTTAAGGGTAGCGGTTTTAACTTCAGTCTTTTCCTCAAATATATTGTTTAAACTTCTTACTCTTTCAACCATTAATAAAGATTTTTTATCAAANGACTCTTTTTCANCNTTATTGAAATTATATGTTATTTTGNCTTTTTNAAGCTTATTACCTAAATTCAAATTGTACTCAAAGACCTCNTTNAATTCATNNCGAACAGCTTTCAAATCTTCTTTGGTTGTATTAAGCTCTCCCTCTAATTCTTGGATNGTTTTNAANAGACTNTTATTAATATTTGATAGTATATTNGAATCTTCANAATNGTCTTNTTTTNNACCTTTAACATTTCTTAANNCTTCTTTGANCTCATCCAAAAAATTTTTACTTTTAGTCATAACACTCTGATAAGAATCTCTATCTATTTCATAATTCTTATCTTGTTTATCTATGGCCTCTTTTAACAAACTTTGAATATCCCCTCTTTTTAAGAGTTTAAAACCATTTCGAAAATCACTGGTTTTTGAAAAAGAAAAATTTAATTCTTCTGGTAAAACAAATGTTTTTTCTGTTATGAGATAACCACCCAGTTTTAATGACAAACTTTGGGTTTCTAGTACTTTTTTAACCATTGATCCATTTAACATGGGAAAAACGTTTTGAATAAAAACCAAGTCCACCCCTACGAGTCTTGGTGCGGAAAATAAGTTATATTTCTTAAAATTAATTAATTTCCAAACATCCTCGACTAAAGTGAATTGCACATCCCCTTTTTTTAAATACTTGTGATAGGTTTTCGGAATATTTTTTGTTCCTTCAAGGGGGAAATGACGATATCCTAATCTTTGTTGGATAAAATTTCTAATCAAGTCAATATTAGTGTCTCGGACATTAATCGTAACTTTATGGGGATACCCGTTTTCTATTATAAAATCATAAATAACAAGGGCCACACTTAAGGCCTCTTCTCCTGTACCACAGCCATGTACTATCACACGGACTGATTCTTTTTCATTTTTAAAAATTTGAGGAAGTATTTTACTTTTTAGGTATTCATAAACTTTTGGATCTTCAAAAAAGTGACTTTTTTCCATATCAAGAGAGTTGTAAAAATCCAGCAACTCGGGAGAAAGCCCTACCATTGATTTTAAATAATTTTCAAAAGACAAAGAGGATTTTTTCGGACCACTTATATTTTTTTCTTTAAATCGTTTTATTAAGCCTTTTAAAATAAAACTTGATTTAAAAGATTCAAGGTTTAAGCCTTTCGTTTTAAAAAAAAGAGAAAGGTCAGTCCAAAACCCTTTATCCAAAAGTTCTATAAATGTTTCAACTAAATCGGGGTGATTTAGAAATATTTTTATAATTTCAATTAATTCCTGGCCTTCTATTCTTAAAAAATTTCTATTTAATGACTTCAAAGCATGGTAGAGAGGACTATCCTCTTCATTCTTTTTTTTATTGCCTTTCTCTAAAAGAAGAATAGAACCCTTTTCAAGTAATCTTTCTACACCAGTAATGACACCCTCTTTTACATCTTCTTTAATAATGAGAATAATTTTTTCGTAAAGGTCTGATTTTCTGGCATATTCCAAAAGTCCTTCGTCTAATGAAAAATTTTTTTCTTTTTCAGATAAGTAATTGATTCCAATATTTTTATAAGGTAAAGCTTCAATTTGATTCTTTAAAAAAAAATATGAGGATGCGTAATCATCCCATACAACAACTAAAACAAGATAAGGTTTTAACGTTTTAGAAATAAATCCACCTCAACTAAAATTCTTTTTTAATTAGCTATCACCTTTTCGGTTAAATTATTAATATGATAAAAAAAGGGCCCTTTAAAAATCAATCTGTTTTCATTAAATCTTTGGCTTTTTTATCTTTTTAAATTTAATTTATTTTTACCAAAAAGATCATTTTATCAGTCTTTAAATAAGGTTTTTTTAATTAATTTTATTTAAATTTTTTAAGATTTAACCGACCTATATACTAGGTTCTTTTTTGTGGAGTCATTTTTGATTAATGTGTTTAAGTCAAAAAAAGTTTTGATTGTTGACGACGATGAAAAAATGATTCAAGTCCTGGGAAATTATTTAAGATTAAACACCGATTTTAATACAGCAATCGCCAAAAATGGGCAGGAAGCCGTTGAAAGGGCCAACAATTTTAGGCCTGATATTATTTTAATGGATATTAATATGCCCATTATGGATGGTGTGGAAGCTTGTAAAAAAATAAAAGAAAATAAAGAATTAAAAGAAATTCCCATAATTTTTTTAACGGCCCAAAGCTCAATTGAAGAAAAGGTAAGAGCTTTAAAGGCCCAGGGCAGTGATTATATAACCAAGCCATTTTATGAAGAGGAACTTTTTTTAAGATTAAAATTACATTTAGAAAACTCTGATTCAAAAGAAAAGATTAAAACAAGTTTAGAAAAAACTAATGAAATGTTAAATAATATAAGCCAATCCCTTTTTTGGGTTGAGACCACTGGTAAAGTTTTATCCCCGTCATCAAGAAGCACCGATAAAGTAATGGGGATGAATATTGAAGGAAAGTCTGTTCTAACTAGCTTATATAAAGATATGGAACATGATAAAAAAAACTTAATAAATTCCTTTTTTAAAAAAAGCTCTGGCCTTAGGAAAGAAAATTGGAAAGAAGATTCCAAAAAACTTCCAAATAATATTAACTATATTAATGAAAAAGAAATGGAGAAAAAAATTTTATATGCGAACTATAAACCAATCTGGAATGATAAAAATGTCCTTATTAAAATTATGATTATTTTAGATGACAGAACTGAGCTTAATTATTTAATTAATCAAAAAAATGTCTACTCAATCTCATTAGTTTCCAGCCTCTCCGGTGTTCAGGAAAATACACTTAGAACATGGGAAAGACGGTATAAGGCCTTTACACCTTTTCGGGATTTAAAGGGGAAAAGGTTTTATAATGAAGAAGAACTTGAAAGGGTTAAATTAATAAAAGTTGCTATAGACATGGGAATTACTATTAAGGCCCTTGCTCATCTGGATAGTGAGAAAATTAAACAGGTAATCGAAAATGCGAAGGATAAAAAATTAACCATAAGTGCTTCAAACAATAAACAGATAGGTCTTACTTTAAAAGAATATACCCAAAATATTAAAAATGCTATTTTAAATAAAAATGGGGATGTATTGGCAAATAATCTTGGGAGCTTGATAAATAATCCTAAACTGATTGATTTTCCTTATGATGTTTTTCCAGTCATTTTTAAAGGCCTTCAAGAGGATTTTAAAAATGAAATTATTAGTGAGGATGACCTATATTCTGTTATTCCATACTTCAAGTTTCATTTAAATAACTTAATGTTTAAAAATAAAGGTAACGGGAAGAAAGTTATTATATCTTTTTTTGAAAACCCTTTTTGGGAATTAGAAGTAGTTCAAATCGCTCTTTTATGCTTAAAAAGTAATATTGATGTAATTTTCTATAATTCTGAAAAAAAGAGTCGTGACATTTTGGCACAATTAAAGAATTTTGGCTCTGATAATCTTATCTTATCTGTTGGTAGTTCCATAATAAGAAACATTCCTTCATCTGATGAAATTTTAAAAAGTTTGGTTTCTAAATTGGAAGGGGATAAAAAAATAATGATTACAGGGAATGTTAATTATTCAGATGGTGATCTTTTAAAAAATAAAAATATAACCTTATTTCCAAATATTGAAGACCTTGATAGAGGCCTTTCAAGAATCTCTGATCTTACTAAGAAAGAATTTTACAAAAAAAGCGGGTAAGAGATGCCTTTTATTAGTTAGTTAATGTCGAATCACTAAATTTTGTTTATAAATAGTTTTTCTTCATACTGAATCGTTTTTTATATTTCTTTAAAATTGTTTCCAGACATTTTTCTTATTCTCAAAAAGATTTTCTTGATTGGCATGAGCAAAACATGAGCAAAGGCTTATTAAAGATTAAACATAAAGATTAATAAGAACCTTTTTTTAAAAAGAAATAAAATAGGTTTTTTTTTCTACTTTGTTCATGCTTTGCTCTACCTGATTTAACTAATCTTAAATTTTCTTAAGGTTTAATTATCATATAATTTTAAAAAGGTGTTTAAATGAAAATTTTAATTGTTGATGATTCCTCAACGGCCCGAGTAAGAATAAGCGATTTCTTATCAGATAATGGTTATGAGGTTTTTGAGGCGGATACGGGCGTTTCCGGAATAGAAATGCTTAAAAAAAATAAGGAAATAAAACTAATTTTTTCAGACCTAAACATGCCTTTAATGGATGGGATGAGTTTTATTCAAAGCACTAGGGAAATGAAAGAATTTAGTCATATACCTGTAATTATTTGCAGCACTGAAATGTGTGAGGAACTGAAGGATGAAGCAAAATTATTAGGGGTAAAAGCATGGATACCCAAACCATTAAAATTGGGAATCGTTTTAAGTTTGATAGATAAGATTTTTAATAGAACTTAGGAGAAATGAGGAATGAAAGCTCTGGAAAAATTTTTTAAATCAATTGGGGTAACTGTCCAATATGGGATAGTTTATAACCTAGATCAAAAAAAAGAAATTAGGTATTGGAATGAAGAAGGTGAAGAAACTAAGGTGACGGAGACTCCTTCTGACTTAGAGAAAGGGATTTTTTGTTTTAGGGCCGAGAATGGTCGTCTTAGAATTCTTGATGAATAAAGCCATATGGGGGTTGCAATAAATCTTTTCTTTGTAACATATTTTAAAAGAGGTTTTAAATGAGCATTTTAGAGCAATTTTTTAAATTAAAAGGTTATAAAAGAATTAGTCATGGAGTTATTTATAATCAACATAGTGTAAAACAAGTGACATTTTGGGATGAGAGTGGAAAGGAGTATAAGATCTATGATCTACCCGAAGGTACTGTTCAAGGTATCACATGCTTTAAGGAGGAAAATGGTTCTTTGGTAATAATAGAGTAGCTATCCTTTGGAATGACATGTAACTTTGGAGCTTATATAAGATGAATTCGCGCAACATAATTAATTTTAATCTTAATAATAGTCAAACCATTTATAAATAGAAAGAGTTTTTCATTTTTTACCTTTTAGATAAGGATAAATTCTAAGATAAAAGATGTTCTTACAAAGATGCAAGAAAACCGATTAAAAAGCTTCCCCCCAAGTATTTCTGGAATAACCCATCCTTTTTTTTAAATTGATAATTAAAAAATTTAATTGAATAATACTATTCTTCTTGTTTTTTTATCTATTGTTAAAGGAATCATTAATGAAGATTAGATGGGCAAAGCTTTTATTAGGTCTTCTCTTTTTGTTCTCAAATTCTTTTTATCCATCCTTAGGTGCTGCCGAGTGTTTAAATTTTGAAGGAAAATGGGTAGGGACGTGTTCAAATGATCATTTTATTGAATTAAAAATAAAACAACCCACTTGCGAGATAATAGATCTTAAAGGTGATCAACTTACCATTGGAAAAGGTTATATTGGTTCTATTCAAAAAATTAAAGGTCAACTTATCGAAACAAAAAAGATGGCCAGTTTTTCCCCTAAAAAAAATAAACTTATTATTTACTCAATGGTCACTGTCACAGATTCTCCGAAACATTTTCATGTTGATATTTTTAAGAGGAGTCTAATGAAAAAAGATGAACAAACCCTTATTTACACGACCCTTGGGAAAAAAGTTCAAACAAGGGAAACCAAAATTGTTCATATTGATTATTCATCGTCTTGCTTTTTAAATAAATCAATTTAGAAAAAGAACATATTTAAAATAAATTCCTTGAAACACTTTTTAACACCTATAAGGGAGAAACTAAAAGAGCTTGTGTTCTGCAAAAAGGGATTTTATATTCCAACATTTAAAAGGTGGGCTTACTGAGTGACCGGACACCTTTCATCTCTTTGATGTCCGGTCACTGAAACTAAAACGAGGTGTTAACTCTAACAGAGAATGTATTCTACGATTAAAAAAAAGCCGAGCCAAATTTTGTAAGTTAGACAAATTTTAATAATTTAATTTTAAAATATGTATAATGTGACATGTCTAGGGAAAAGAGAGTCATCTTTTTGTAAGAAATTTGTTTAAAGAAGGTATTGTATTGGATGAAAAAATTCTTATTTTTAAAAAAGGCCTTTCTCGATGAAGACAATGTTTTTTCTCTTTTTAGCATTTGGTTTATTTAGCTCTTTTGAAGGGCAGGCTGGGGAATGGGAAGGTGTCTTCAACGAAGATGGTATTAAGGTGTCCCAAAAAAGCGTAGAGGGGTCTTCTATCATCTCCTTTAAAGGAGAGATGGTTGCGGAAAAAAACATCCATGAGCTTTTCACAGCCCTTTACGATCGAGATCATAAGGAGGAATTCCTTCAAAATGTCATAGAGTTTAAAACCTTAAAGGTTTTAAACGACTATGAGGGGATAAGTTACGTTAAAGTTGGAAATGACATTCCCTTTATTGATGACCGTGATGTCGTGTTGCACAGCAAGATCGTGTTAAGGCCAAAAAGCAAGCAAATTTATGTTCCAACAAGAAATTCGGACTTAAAACTTGTTCCCGAGGTTGAGGGCACTGTAAGGATACCTAAACTTAGAAGCAGTTGGTTATTTGAGGCCTTAAGTAACACCAAAACGAGAGTTACCTACCAAAATGAAGTTGACCCAGGGGGATTTATCCCTAAGTGGCTTGTGAATTTAGAAAGTAAGAGGCTGCCTTTTGGTACTTTGCAAAAGCTTAGGAAGCTTTCTGAAAAAAAAGAGGCCTTAAAGCGTACGAGTATCTTTTTAAAGTATTTTATTAATTGGGAACCTTATCTTGGAAAGAATCACTCTGCTTCCAAGCGGACAAAAGAAGAGGCCTTATCCATTCAAGCTGAGATGAGGGGTATTTTTAAACTACATTGCGAAGCTGGAAGTAAGGACTCTTGTGCGGCTTCTAAAGACTATGTGGTTCCTTTTTTAAGAGGAAAAAATTTTTAAAGAACTTTCCTCCCTTCGTATCAAATTTTGCATAGCACATGATCCGTTTTTTATCTATTTACTAGACAATGTTTATACATGTCTCCTGTTAAATTTTTTAAAAGTAGACTATTTCCAACCTCTTGGAGTAAGAATGATCCGCTACCAGGTAGTGGCCATTTTAAACGCGTCTAGGGTCCAATTTGATGTATTACTCTTTCTTAAAAGGAATTCATCTTTTAGGTATAACACTGTTTTTTGGGAACGTGATTGTGACTGGTGTTTGGAAAATTTTTGCTAACAGAACAAGAAGCGGAAACATTATTTCCTTTGCTCAAAGAATGGTGAATAAGACGGATTGGCTCTTTACTCTTACCGGAGGAAGTTTGCTTACTGCATCAGGCATTCTTATGGCCATTGAATCCGGCTATCATTTTATAAATGACAGGTGGCTTTTTATAGGAATCATCCTTTTTGGGCTTTCAACGATTTTTTGGTTAGTTGAACTCATTCCGTTACAAATTAAATTAACAAAAATATCAAAAACGTTTAACCATAGCTCAAAGATAACAGATGAGTATTGGGCTTTAGAAAGAAGATGGTTTTTAATTGGCTGGGCCGGAACAATTTTACCATTAATAAACTTTTATCTCATGATTTTTAAACCTTTTTAAAAAGGAAGACTTGTTTAGAGGGTGATATGGAAAAACAAATGATGGGCTGGGAAGAAATTCTTCAAAACCTTAATTTAGTTTCAAGAAGCTTTGCGCTATGTATTCCGACCCTGGAGGGTCAACTGAGAGACCAAATAGGGTTAAGTTATCTCCTTTTAAGGGCCTTAGACTCTATTGAAGATTCAACGCTCTCAGAGGATAAAAAAGATTTCCTCTTTAAAGCTTTTTCTGATGCTTTAAAGTTTCCTAATGACCTGGAAGTTAATATTGAAAAGCTTACGTCCCTTCCTATGGAAGGAATTAAAGAAGAAGAGGTCACCTTTTTTAAAAGCCCTTCATTTGGCCGCGTTTTTGAGAGCTTTTGGAGTTTAGGTATAAAAGAAAGAGAAATCATTAAAAAATACTGCCTTGAAATGCGGGAAGGAATGATCAAGTTTAGTGGTGATGGGCCTTTCATTCTTGGTATCAACGGTGAAAAGTTCATTAAATCCATGGGCCTTTACGATGAATACTGCTACTACGTAGCTGGAACAGTAGGCCTTCTTGTGACTGAGTTGGCAGAGGTCTTCTATAAAGAAGAGCTAAAAGAAGGCTGGAAGGATTTGTCCTTAGGTTTTGGTCGCTGCCTTCAAAAAACAAATATAATAAAAGACCATTTAGATGACCTTAAAAAAGGCCATTGTTTTTTACCTATAAATTTCTTCCAATCAAAACTAAGAACAGAAAGCCGGCTAAGTTTAGACCTGGGGATGGCCTTAAGAGATATTCAAAAAGAATTTGAGCTTGCTAGAAATTACCTCCGCCTTTTGCCTGAATCGTTTAAAGGTTTAAGGAAATTTTGCCTTTTGGCGATTATTCCGGCCTACAAAACAATTAAATATGGAGCTAAAAATTGGGAGGATATCGAAAATGGTTTAAGGCCCTTTAAAATATCAAGGGCAGAAATGAGTGAGTGCCTTCTTTTTGCGGCCAAAGTTTATGAAGGTCAGGACTCTCTTGACAACCTTCATAATGACCTCTTTCTAAAAGGTTGAGGTAGAAGTCGAAGTAGAAGTAGAAGTAGA